>CAZWZO010000071.1:0-5373 GCA_964638525.1 uncultured Muribaculaceae bacterium
TATCAACATAGTATTGATCTTTACTTTCTTGTTTGATTGTAATACATAGATTATCTCTAACTAAAATGTTTCCTGTATGAATGGATCGTCCTAATTTTTCTTGGAGTTCTTTTTCATCATAATATCTTCTTTCTATATACAAAACATCCGAAAGCCCATTTTCCATTTTTTCCTTGAAACAATCTAAATTAATCATAGTATCAAAATCAAGTGCAATATTCTTTTCCTTTTTCTTTACCTTCCACCTATCAATATCGATAAAACTAATACTTTTATCATCTAAATTGTAAATAATATTTGCATTTCGCACATCATCTAAGTAAATGCCTGCTTCTTGCATTCTTTTGATTTCTTCCTTGGCTTTTAAGAATGCCTTTAAAAAATCTTTATAATCGATTTCAGGAATGCTTCTTCTACTATATAACTCTTCTAGAGTAAAACCTCGAACCAAAGGCATAGAATATCCTATTGTTTTTTCATTTTCAAAGACCTTTTCATTTGGTAAAATTACATGGCTTTCTCTTAGAACATTTTTCTTTTTTAAAGAAAAAACATTGTCTATATAATGAGAGGAAAACTCCGGATAATCAAATACTTTTACTACAACATCTTGAAATGGAACTTTATAAATACTACCATAAGATCCACAACAACTTTCAAAATCATCGGTATAGAGCTGTATTAAGTCTTGTGCAACATACTCCATATTCTCCCCCTTTTCTACTTGCGTATTATATCACAAAATAAGAAAAAACGCAAACGAAAAGACCAATTAAGGTCTCTTAGAATAGATGCAGCCACAATAGTTTTGTCTATATAAATTATATTTATTTGATAAAAGAATGCTATGCTTATACCCATCTTTCTTTTTAAAATCTGAAGGCAAATAATGAATGTTATATTTTTCTTCTAACTTTTTTCCAATTAAATTGATAAGTTGTGCATTTTTGTAAGGACTAACAGTAAGAGTTGTAGCAAAGAAATCAAAATTATTTTCTTTAGCAAGTACTGCTGTTTTTTCTAATCTTAATTGAAAGCATACTGTACATCTTTTTCCTCTTTCTTTTTCCTGCTCTAGCCCTTTTACTTTTTCATGATAAAGATCATTATCATAATCGCAATCTAAGATTTCAATAGGATAAGTATGAGGAAGTTCTTTAATTAAACGAATTTCTTCTTCTTTTCTTTTTTGATATTCTTCATAAGGTTCTATATTCGGATTATAATATAAAACTGTTATAGAAAAATAATCCGTTAGTAAAGATAAAACATGACTACTACAAGGGGCACAACAACTATGAAGTAAAAGTGTACTTCCTTTATTTACATCAGAAAGAATCTCTTCCATTTTCTTTTCGTAATTTACTTTTTGTCTATTCGTATCCACGCGTATTGTCCCTTTTAGCTAAGTTTTTTATCATTTGTTTGTTTAGTTTTTTATAGCTTGGTCTTTCTTTCTTTTCTTTTGGTGTTCGTCTAGGTGGCAAATCTATATCTTTTTGTTCTTGATTAGCAGTAAAATAGAAAAAGTCCTTGTTTGGTTCTAAGATATCTCTTTTTAAATCAATAAGTTTTTTTGCATCGAAAAAACGATAAATACCATCTTTGTAATGTAGTTCTTTATAAACCTCATAATTTATTAATAACCAACTCGATGGTGCATTTACTAATTCCTGTTCTAACACATCCATAAATTCTTGTTCTACTATTAAATTTTTTACTCTTCTTTTCTTTTCTTTCATATTACTTCTTATACCTTTCTATAAATTGTTCTTTAAAAGATAGAAATCGGTCTTCTTCAATTGCTTTTCTAATGTCTTCTGTTAATTTAATTAAGAATCGAATGTTGTGAATGGAAAGTAATCTTCCTCCTAAAGTTTCATCGACAATAACTAAATGCCTGATGTATGCTTTTGTAAAATTTTTGCAAGCGTAACAATCACAATCTGCTTCTATAGGCGTAAAGTCTTCTTTATATTTAGCGTTTCTTATGTTAAGTTTTCCATCTTTTGTAAAAGCATTACCATGTCTTGCAATTCGAGTAGGCAAAACACAATCCATCATATCTACACCTCGTTCTACTGCTTCTAATATATCAATAGGATCTCCCACTCCCATTAAATATCTTGGCTTGTCTTCGGGTAGATACTTGATTGCATAGTCGATCATCTTATACATAGTTGTTTTGTCTTCTCCTACGCTTGTACCACCAATACTATATCCATCAAAATCCATTTTTACCGTTTCAATGGTGCTATATTTTCTTAAATCTTCAAATTCGCCACCTTGTACAATTCCAAATAAGGATTGTTCTTCATTTTTATGTGCTTCTTTCCCTCTTTTTGCCCAACGCAATGTTCTTTCTACTGAGTTTTTCATATAATCATATGTAACGGGATAAGGTGGACATTCATCAAAACTCATAGCAATATCACTACCAAGTTTATTCTGAATTTCGATTGATTTTTCTGGTGTTAAAAATAATTTCGTTCCATCGATATGACTCTTAAAATGAACACCCTCTTCTGTTATATCTTTCTTTTTGTTCTTAGCAAGAGAAAAGACTTGAAAACCACCGCTATCTGTAAGCATTGGCCTTTTATAATTCATAAACTTGTGAAGTCCCCCTGCTTTTTCAATTACATCCTCACCAGGTCTTAACCATAGATGATAGGTATTTCCAAGAACAATTCCACTATTTAGGGCATATAGTTCTTCAGGAGATAAAGTCTTTACTGTTGCACGTGTTCCAACTGGCATAAACATAGGAGTATCTACTACACCATGATTGGTATATATTTTACCACGCCTTGCTTTTGTATCTTTTTCTTGTTTTAGTAACTCATATTTTATTTTCATACTATCCCTCTTTTTCCAATATAGATATTCTATCATAAATACGAAAAAAACACTATCTTTTTAGTGTTTTATTTCGAATGGAAATATTAATTATCAGGTATCTTGGCTTTTTTAGATGTGCTTTTTCTACAATTTCCTACCTTGTCTTGTACAGGTGGTGGAGAATAACTTTCATTTGTTTCCTTCGGTATTGTTCTGGTTGAATTACTTACGCATCCACTTACTCCTGTATCAGAACAATTTCCAGTTAATGTCACATTTTAGTTTCTCCATTACTAGATGGTAATAAGTTTTTATTATCTGTATAATAGTCTATCCCAGCACTTCTGGTATTTCTTTCTATTCCCTCATAATAACTATTTCCTGCCCTTTTCAATAAGTTACTTACGATGGTATACATATCAAAGATATAATGCCTAGTATCGTTATTACTCCTAATAATTTTACCATTGTAAAACCACGTTTTTTTCTTTTTTTCACTACGTTCACCTATTATAATCATAGCATATCTATCTTTTTTAACAATTAAAAAAACTCGAAAATCGAGTTATTCCATAATTTTAAAATGATTTCCGGAATCTAGGTATAATATACCTTTTTTTCCTTCCAATTGTGGCAAGACATCTTCATAATAATTTATATTTTCAAACTTTGTTAATGTTAAATAGACATAGTTCCCATCACTCATAGTAAATAAAAATCTACCTGTATCAAGTGTAGTAGGTTCATATTTTATTTCTGATACTTTTCTAAGTATATCTTTATCAATCTTATTCATTTTTTTTATGAATTGTTTTTTAACACTTTTATCTATTTCATTTATTAATATAGCGCACCCTAAACTATTATCATCTTTTTCTATAGACACTCCATTTGATAACACTTGCGTATTTGTTTTAGAATCTACATACAAAACTTTATTTTCTTTTATTTCGATCACAAGTTTATTAAAAATAAGTTTTTTTACTGTTAATGTTTCTACATATGGATCTTTTTCCAATGTCTTTTTTATTTTATTTGTGCTGGTTCTAAGAAAAGACGGATAATCTTCTATTCCTACTTTTTCTATAATATCTTGATCTTTTAAAATCGTGGTTCCCTTAATTACTATATTACGAATAGGCATATCTAAAAGTATATATCCAATATAAATAACAGCACTTAACAACAAAAGCGCGATTAAAACAGCGAACACTTTAATTTTTTTTCGTTTTTTGATCACCTTAGCCATATATTTTTACTCCCAATTTACTAGTTCTTGTTCTACTTTTAAATCAATATCGTAATTTTCTTTTACGGTTTCTTTTACCAAATCCATAAGCTCTTTAATATTACTTGCAGAAGCTCCACCCGTATTAATAATAAAATTAGCATGTTTTTCACTGATTTGAGCTTTTCCTTTATATAAACCTTTTAAACCTAGATTTTCTATCATTTCTCCTGCATATTTATCTTTAGGATTTCTAAACACACTACCAGCACTTGGATATTCAAGGGGTTGTGTTTGCAATCTTCTTTTTAATCGGTCCTTTATAACGGTTTCGATTGCTTCTTTTTTTCCTCTTTTTAAACCAATATAAACTTCTAAGCATATATAATCTCTATTTTTTTGGAAGAAAGAAGAACGATAATGGAAATCAAGTTCTTTGTTTACAAGCGTAATAATTTGAAAATCAGGAGTTAAAACCTTGACTCCTTTTACCACATATCCCATATCACTTTTATACGCTCCAGCGTTCATAAAAACACTGCCACCTACACTTCCAGGAATACCTGATGCGAATTCTAATCCTGTAAGAGATCTTTTCATTGCTTCTTTAGCCAGTTTGATTAAACTGTATCCCGCTCCTACTTTTATACTGGTTCCTTTTATTTCTAGTTCATCAAATTCGCTTAGTTTTATTAAGACTCCATTGTACACTTTATCACTAAACAATAAATTGGAACCATTACCAATTACCTTATATTTAATATTATGCTCTTTTAAATATTTCAAAAGCAATATTAGTTTATCTGTATTTTTTGGATAGGAAAGAACCTTTGTATTTCCTCCTACTTTATAAGTAGTAAGTTTTTTAATACTATAATTCGTTTCATATTTACCAATATTGTTTTCTTTTATGAATTTTACGACTTCTTGCATGTAATCATTCCTTTATTATCTTTTTTATCTCTTCACAGATTAAAGTTGCGCTTTTTTCTTTTCTCATCTTTTTTGCATTTTCTCTTAATTTAATTGTTGTTTCTTTGTTTTCGATAATTTCATCTATATCTTTTAATAAAATTTCTTTGTCTAGCTTTTCTTCTTCTATTATATAACAAGCTTCGTTATGTTTTAACGCTAGAGCATTTTTCATTTGATGGTTATTCGTTACATAAGGACTAGGAATTAATATAGAAGGAATACCTACTGCTGTAATTTCTGCGATGGTTGTGGCTCCTGCTCGTGATACCAATACATCACAATTTTTTAGAAGTCCTAACCAATCTTCAATCAAATCACACAAAATAACG
>CAZWZO010000072.1:0-5293 GCA_964638525.1 uncultured Muribaculaceae bacterium
CATAGAAATAGGCGTTATCTTTTTTTGTTATAAATATGGCAAGTAAAATACCGATTGTATACCAAATAATTTGTTTTGTTACCAAGTTTTTTTCACTTATATAATTGCTTGCTGTATAGATGGAAGAAATACTAATAATAAAAAAAAGAAATAAAAGAATGAGTATCCATTTATCGTATTTATATTTAGATAGCTTCATAGTATCACCATTTTTAATATGGTTTTTTTATTAATAATTATGAATTCTTTACATAAAATTTATTAGGTGATGGATATGGATAAGAAACTACCAAGAATATTTAGAAATGATATTGATAAGAAAATAAATAATAATAGAGTTGTTTATTATGCTAGTGAAAATAACGAAGAGGATTTCTGGTTTTCTACTAAGGAACGAGAAAGAAAAGAAGATATGGTAAACATTGACGATAAAATCAATCAAATATTTAAACCTGGTCATCATTCTTTTAACGTAGGTGTAAAAATTATTACCAAAGAAAAAACGTATGATACGAAAATAGCAGGAAAAGTAAGAGATTGTCTTATAACTTTGGATAATGATGTGATAAGAATTTCGGATATTTTAGATATTACTGTAAAATAAAAAAGGCCTAGCCTTTTTTTATATATTATTTACGTAAGTGTCATTTAAACATTTTAGTGCACCTACGCAGTTTAAATTTATGGTAAAGAATGAGTCTGTTGTAACATAAGGTGTTGTGGCTCTTTGTGCTTCATCTGGATTTGAAGCTAATATTCTACAAGTACAACAACAGTCATCTAAACTTTCTACACGGAAAACATTGGATGTTCCTGTTTCTCCATTTAATGTGTAAGGAAAAGTCCACAAATTTCCAGTACAACAATTATAAAGATTAACAGGTCTAGTATTGAAACAAATTAAACTAGGTGTAGGTCCTAAAAATGGTCTAGCACAAGTTTCTAAATCACATCCTGGTAGTTCTTTATTTTGAAGTGCTATAATGATTTTTATTGTGTCTCTTAAGCAAGAACAATTTTTATTTCTATCTTCTGTACACATACTTTTTTCTCCTTTCTATATACTTTCCACAATTACATCATTTAGACATTGTATTGCGCAAATGCAATCTAGATTAAATATGATGGTTTGATTGGTAGTAACGTATGGACTATTAGCAACCACTTCTGGGTTTTGTGCTAAAATAGAGCAGGTTACACAGCAATCATCTACGTTTTCTACTCTAAAAACAGAACTAGTTAATGTTTGTGTTCCATTTTGGTAGGATGCTTCAACTATCTCTCCGTTACTTGTATAAAAAGTGACGGGTCTTGTATTAAAGCATACTACGTTTGTACTATTTCCTAAAAAAGGCTTTGTACATCCATCATTCATATCATCAATTTTTTCTGCATTTTTTTGTAATACATCAATGACTTGTAAAATTTTTCCTAAACAGCAAGTTTCTCTATCATTCATCTTATCCACCCCTTTGACTTTCTATCTAGTATAAAATATTCAGGTTTAATAAATACGTGTGTTATTATTACCTAATTCATTTTATGTAATTACAAAAATAATTTTCCTATTTATTTCTTTTATGAAGTATAGTATAATTAAATAGGTGATGATATGGAATATGTAATAATATTAGCTATTATTTTAATAGTTTTACTTGCAGTGTTAAAAGCAAATCGTAAAGATATTCATATAGAAATGAATAAGTTATTAGATTATTTAGGTGGAAAGAATAATGTTATAGATACAGAAGTGAATATGTCACGCTTTATTGTTACTTTGAAAGATATTAATAAAGTAGACAAAGCTGCTATTCAAAGATTGGGTGCGAAGGGAATTGTAGAAATCGATAATCAATTGAAGATTGTTCTAGGACCTGAATCTAAACAGTTAAAAAAATATATTGATGACTTAAAACGATAAATTTCATCGTTTTTTTTCTTTTTTCGACAAAATATGACAAATCCTTTTTATATACTAAAAACAGAAAAGAGGGATTTTATGAATTTTGTCGATGGTATTATTATTAACTTATTATATGTTTTATTTCCAATACTTGTATATTTAATCTTTATTTCTTATAAAAATAATGTGGAAAACCAAGAAAAGGAACAGGAGACCGTTTTATCTTTGGTATTAATTACTTCTTTGTATTTAATTTTAAGATTTGATAAGATTTATGATTTGAAGTTTTGTATTGTTTTATGTAATCTACCGCTTTTAATTAGTTATTTAAAAAACTTAAAATATACGAATGTTATTTTATCAGTTGGAATTGTTTTTTATTACTATAAGTTTTATGATTTTAATTTATATATGTTGATACTTGAATACAGTCTTTATTATGTCGTTTATAGAAATAGAAAAAAGAATCAACTGGATTATCCGTATTTAATTAATCGATTTGTTTTGATTAAGAGTTTTATTTTATCCTTTCAGGAATTTGTTTTTATTCGAAATTATCATACTTTTTTTGAAAGTTTTTTCTATATTTTATCATTGATGGTTTGTTTTTATATAATTAGTTATTCTATCTTTTATCTTTTGGACTACGTAGAACAAATTTTAAATTTAAACAAGACCTTAAAGGAATTAGAAAAAGAAAAAGTATTGCGAAATTCCTTATTTAAACTTACCCATGAAATTAAAAATCCTATTGCTGTTTGTAAAGGGTATTTGGATATGATGGATACAAAGGATAGCAAAAAGATAGAAAAGTATTTACCTATTTTAAAAAGTGAAATTAGTCGAACTTTAGTAATTATGGATGATTTCTTGGATTATTCGAAAATAAAGATTGATAAAGACATTATTGATATTAATGTTTTGATAGAAGATACATTGGATTCTTTAAATTATCTTTTTAAAAAGAATTTAATCATTTTGAATCAAAATTTAGATGAAGAAGAAATTTATATTGATGGAGATTACAATCGACTAAAGCAAGTATTAATTAATGTGTTTAAAAATGCCATTGAAGCTAAGAAGGAGGAGATGCAGATTTCCTTATCTAGTAAAATAAAAAACAAAAATTTTATTTTAGAAATTCAGGATAATGGGATAGGAATGGATGAGGAAACTTTATCTCGGGTTTATGAGACCTTTTATACAACAAAAAAAACAGGAACAGGCTTAGGTGTAGCGATTTCCAAAGAAATTGTTGAAAGACATGGTGGAAAAATGAAGTATACTTCTACACTAGGGGAAGGAACAACTGTACATATTTCTCTTCCTATTTACGAAGAACTTTAATGGCTAGTATTTTTATGTTTTTTGTGCTATAATCTTCTGTGAAGGTGAATAAAAATGATAAAAAGTAAATTAAAAAAGGGTTTAAATCGTTGTAAGAATGGAATAAAAGATTCTTTTAAAAATATAAAAAAATGGGCAATTAAGTTTAAAAAAAATCCTAAAAAAGAGTGTAAAAGGTTTTTTCAAAAAGTAAAAAAGGGATGCATTAAAAATAAGGATTTTCTTGCTTTTGTTTTTGTTTCTGTATTGAATTCAACTCTTCTTCGTTTTTTAACTGTGCACAATTATTTTGCTATTAAGCCTTTTTTAGCGGATTTAAGTGTTGTTTTAATTATAGGTTCTTTTGGTTTTCTAATGAAGCCTAAAGGAAGAAGTATATATTACATATGTTTCAATATTTTTCTTACTTTGATTTGTTTTATCAACTCTATTTATTATACTTTTTATTCTTCTTTTTCTTCTATATCTTTACTTTCTACAAGTCGATTTGTTGTGGATGTAGGAGATAGTGTTACTGAAAATGTATTTCAAGCAAAAGATTTAATTTATTGGATTGGTACGGTTTTTCTAATTTGGTATTATATCCGTCTTAGAAAGAAAAAGTTTAATAAACCTGCTAATAAGAAGGGATTTTTAAATACTCTTGCAACTGCTGGTGTTTGTATTTTCTTTTTTGTCATTACATTAACAGGATTAGAAGTAGGACGTTTTGCTAAACAATGGAATCGTGAATACATTGTTACAGTATTTGGTATTTATACTTATCATGCGAATGATTTAGTACAAAGTGTGAAACCAAAGATTATTTCTTTGTTTGGGTATGATAAGGCTATGAAAGAATTTAAGGAATATTATAGTGAAAGAGATAATAGTCATAGTAAAAACAAGTATACTGATATGTATAAGGGGAAAAATGTTTTAGTACTTCATGCTGAGAGTTTACAGAATTTTGTTATAGGACTTAAAATAAATGGACAGGAAGTCGCACCTAATTTTACAAAACTTGCAAAAGAGGGACTTTATTTTGATAATTTTTACTCACAAGTTAGTGTAGGTACAAGCAGTGATAGTGAGTTTACTTTTAATACAAGTTTAATGCCTAGCTACAATGGTACGGTTTTTGTTAGTTATTTTGATAGAGAGTATGTTTCTACGCCAAAGTTACTTAAGGAAAAAGGCTATTATACCTTTAGTATGCATGCAAACAATGCAACATTCTGGAATCGTAATGTAATGCACAAAAATTTAGGATACGATCGTTTTTACAGCAAATCCGATTATGAAGTAACTTCGGAAAATACGATAGGGCTTGGACTTAGTGATGAGTCGTTCTATAAACAATCTATCGAATACCTAAAAGAAATCAATGCAAAGAAACAACCTTATATGGGAACTATAATTTCTCTATCAAACCATACGCCTTTTAGTGAGACAGAAAAGTATGGAGAATTTAAGGTTTCCTTAACAGAAAAAGATGAAAAAGGAAATACAGTAGAATATCCTTATTTAGAAGGAACAAAATTAGGCAATTATTTGAAGTCTGTTCATTACGCTGATAAGGCTCTTGGTGAGTTTATTGAAGCAATGAAAAAGGAAGGTTTGTTCAAAAATACAGTTCTTGTTGTCTATGGAGATCATGATGCAAGACTTCCTAAAAAAGACTTTGTAAGAATGTATAATTACGATAAAACAACGGATGGTATTTTATCTTCAGATGATGAAAATTATTATAACTTTGATAGTTATCAATATGAATTAAATAGAAAAACACCATTTATAATTTGGACAGAAGATAATCAGGCTAAAAAGACGGTTCACAATGTTATGGGTATGTATGATGTGCAGCCTACTTTAGGTAATATGTTTGGATTTAAAAATGATTACGCTTTAGGTCACGATATTTTTGATATTAAAAGTAATAACATTGTAGTATTCCCAAATAGTAATTGGGTTACAAATAAGGTTTATTATAACGCCCAAAAAGGAGAATATTTGGCTCTAACAAAGAGTCCAATCAGTGAGGATTATATAAAGAAGTGTAAC
>CAZWZO010000073.1:0-5198 GCA_964638525.1 uncultured Muribaculaceae bacterium
ACGTACTTACTTCAATCATCTCAGTTCTTAACAACTCAGAAAAAAATTAGATAAAATTGTTTTTCATAAGTTTTATCTAATTTTAACTATTTTTATTTATTTACTCTTTTTGCAATAAATTTTAGTATTTTTGCTCAATTTCACGTTAGCTTTATTGAACCTCCAATCATACTTTTTTGTTTTTCTAAAAGTGCTGAATTATTTAGTATCAACACTCTCTTTTTCACCAGTTGTCATATTATACAAATATGTTCTATATTTTTCACCATTTCTTACACTAACCTTTACTATATAATTTCTATTCTTATCATATCCATAAAAGCCAGTTGGAAACTCTTCACCATCCTGTTCATAAAATGCTTGTTTTCCATCTTGTATAGTTCCAAATTCTTCTATAACATTGTTGTCAAGATTGATAAGTTTAAGTTGATTTTTATTGTCTATTATGAATGAATATCCATCTTTAAAATTCCTTACCATATCAATATTATTAATTGTTTTAAAAAGCTCTCCAGTTGAATCATATTTATTTAGACTCCTTTGCTTCCAGTCATAAAAATAAATGTATTTATCATCAAAATAATACCAAGATGATTGAAATTTTAAAACTTCTTCTAAATTATTATTGTAAATAGTAACATAACCATGGTCATCAGAATAATTGTCATCTATATATAATAAATCACTATTTTTTTGTATTAATTCAACAAATCCGCTAACATTTATATCTATTGTTTTATCTAGTTTGCCCTTTTTTAAATCATAATATTCAATAGTTTTATCATAAGAAACTAATAAATTATCACCTTTTATTGTTGGGTATAAACAATATTTAGTATATATCGCTTCCTTGCCACCAATAGGTACAAAATACGCACCATCATTTAAATACGAACCACCATCATAAGAATAATATATACCAACCAATTTATTATCTTTTTCTAAAAATTCAATAGGATTTGTGTTGCTTGGTTCATAATTCATATTTAATCTTGCTGCTTTGTTACTCATATAATCATATATTATATAGTCTATATCTTTAATTAATACATATCCTTTTTCTGAAACTTCTATTGATTTACATGAATTAGACTCACAATAATACGTACCAAGAATTTCACCATCGGAATTATTATCAGTACTAAAATGAACGTTTGAATAATTTTGATTTTTTGTATCATAATGTACATCTATTTTATAATCGCTTTTTTCCGGTGTATACCATTTGTATTTATTATCTATATTATTAGTGTTATCTGTAATCTTATTATATTTATTTCTTGATATAGATGAACCTACCATTATAAGTACGAATACTCCCAATATTATTATTGCAACAATAACACCTATAACTATAGATTTAACTTTCTTCTTATTTTGCCTATTATTATCATTTGAGTTGTTACGATTATTATTGATTATTTGACTTCCATTCGTACTGGTATCCATATTACTATCATTTGCATTTATATTATTATTCATAAATTTCTCCTCTACTTTCCATACTTAGAGTATCATCTACCCCCCCCAGTGTCAAGAATTAGAAAGAAAAAGATTTACGCTTTTTTTACTTTACGTAAATCCTCTTCAATAATTTTTTTATTTTTCTAAAATTCTTTTATCCTCTTTTTTTAAGAGTAAAGCCTTGTTAACATACCAAAAAGCCTTTTCTTTGTCTCCTTTATAGAAATAGCACACACTTAATATATCTTCTATTGTTCCATCAAAGCAAAAAGCTTCATTGATATAACTATTACTTTTTTGTTTGATTTTTAAGGCTTGTTCCAAATATGAAATGGCATATTTATACTATCTTTTTGCTAATTCATTTTTCTTGTTTCTAAAGAAATAACATCTTGCTATAAATCGCATAGAAGCTGCTCTTTCTTCTTTCCAAGTCGCACGTTTAATCGTAAGTGTGCTTTTAAAGTTTTAATTGCTTTTTCATACATACCTCTAAACATATACTCTCTGTCTGAGTAATGTCTATTTCGATCATCTTTTTTATCTTCTTTTACTGATAATTCTAATAATGGTAAATAAGAAGCTCTACTTTTTGTATTATCTGCATAATGTTTTAATACAATGGTATCACAAACTCCAAAACATTCTCCTCCATCCTCTGTTTTTTAACTTTCCCACACTTGCATCCACGCTTCCTGTATCTAAAACAAAAACTTTATCTGCTTCACTCATAGAATCCATGTAACGATCTATAAACTTTTCTTCATTTTTGCATATTGCATATACACATATTTTCATAATACCTCCTATAATACTGTATGCCGTTTTTATTTTTAGAAATAATTAAAAAACAAAAACATATAATATTTTGTGAGGTGAAGTATGCAGACATATACAGTTCAAACTGGAGATACACTTTATGGAATCAGTAAACAATTTGGTGTTTCTGTTGCAGAATTAAGATCTATTAATAATCTAAAAGAAAATTCGATTTTACGTCCTGGTTTAGTACTAAAAATACCTACAAATGAAACCACAATTATCTATATTGTTAAAAAAGGAGATTCTTTGTATCAGATTGCCAAAAAATATGATACAACGGTAAGTGAAATCATTCGTATTAATAACTTACCTACTACAGCTTTATATATAAATCAAGAATTAAGAATTCCAGTCGAAGAAGAAAAAAACCAAGATTATATTTCTTATACTGTAAAAAAAGGAGATTCTTTATATAGCATTGCAACAAAATACAATACAACGGTAAACGATATCAAGAAATTAAACAATTTAACGAGTAACAATTTATCTATTGGTCAAATCTTAAAAATACCAGTAAGTACAAATACCACTCTTCCTGGAACCTATTCTACTTATATAGTAAAGTCAGGAGATTCTCTTTATAAAATTGCTAAAAATTTTAATATGAGTGTAGAAGATTTAATCGCTATTAACAATTTAAAATCAAATATTTTAACAATTGGTCAAGAATTAAAAGTACAACTTCCAGAAGATTACACAAAAGCAGAAGTTACCAACGAAGAGTGTTATGGTAGTAGTTATTCTACTCCTGCTTATCAAACTTACACAGTTAAAAAAGGAGATTCCTTATATCAAATTGCAAAAAAATTTAACACAAGTACAGAAAGTTTAATATCTCTAAATGATTTAAAAAGTACCAATTTGTCTATTGGTCAAGTATTAAAAATAAAGGAGGTTACTTCATGAATGAGATAAGTTATGATGAATTCAAACAGACAGCTGATTATTCTAATTTTATTGCACAAAATCCTAAGACTGGAACGTTAAAGGTTATGGCCTTTACTGCTCAACAAGCGATTCCTATTGAAAACACAGATATTAAAATATCAAAAATTATAGAAGGAAACAAGGTGGTTTTCTTTGAGGGGTTAACCAATTCTAGTGGAATTATAGATAACATTACCCTACCCACTTCTCCTAGTGATTACAACGAAGAAACTTTTTTGCCACCCAACTCTACTTCTTATGATTTAGTAGCAACTCATGCGAATCATAATGCTCTTAAAGATTATACAATTGGTATGTTTGAAAATACAAAAATAATTCAGTATGTAAAATTAACACCTAAAATAAACATGGATGTGATGAACAATGGCTCTAATTAATAGCCCTGTTATTCCAACGAATATCACGGTTCATTTAGGAAAACCAAATGAAGCAGCTAGAAACATTTCCGTTCCTTTTGTCGAATACATAAAATCGGTTGCTTCAAATGAAATCTATCCTGCTTGGCCTACCGATGCTATTAAAGCCAATGTTTTGGCTCAAATTTCTTTTGCTCTAAATCGATATTATAACGAATGGTATCGTTCACAGGGATATGATTTTGATATTACAAGTAGTCCTATCTATGATCAAAAGTTTGTAGAAGATGGACAATTTTTTGATAGTATCGCCCTAATCGTAGATGAAATCTTTAACAACTACATTGTAAAAGAAGATCAAGTGCAACCCCTATTTGCTCAATATTGCGATGGAAAAACAACAACGTGTAATGGGCTTTCTCAATGGGGAAGCGTTACTTTAGCAAAACAAGGAAAAAGTCCATTAGAAATATTAAAATACTATTATGGAGACGACATTCAAATTATCTATAACGCTCCTGTTGCCGCTAATATTATTACTTATCCAGGATTTCCTATTACTTTAGGTTCAGCCAATGATTTAGTACGTATTTTAAAAATACAATTAAATCGTATAAGTAAAAACTATCCAGCTATTCCTAATATTTCAGATGAAAACCAATATTTTACTGTAGAAATGGAAAACGCTGTAAAAAAGTTTCAAAATATATTCAACCTAGATGAAACAGGAATCGTAGATAAAGCGACTTGGTATCGTATTAAATATATTTATAATGCCGTAAAAAGAATCTCCGATATTTATTCAGAGGGAATCACCCAAGAAGAGGCAGAATTGTTATTTGGAAATGTTGTTGGAATCGGTGCAACAGGAAGTGCTGCTACTACCATCAATTATTTACTTGGGGTTATCGCCTATTTTGATTCTTCCATTCCACTTTTAACTCCATCTGAAAGTTTTGATCAAAATACAGAAGAAAGTGTAAAAGCTTTTCAACAAAAATACAATTTACCTGTTACAGGAACCGTTGATATAAAAACATTAAAAACTCTATTTGATGTCTATGAACAAACATTAGAAAATATTCCGGAAGATTTCTTAATATATAGAAATGAATTTTTTCCAGGAGTGTATTTATCGATAGGTATGAGTGGAGAAGATGTAGTACGCCTTCAAAATTTTTTATTAAAAATATGTAGAAATCGTCACTTGATACCTGGGGTAAAGGTAAATGGTATTTTTGATAATTTAACCGAACAATCTGTCAAAGCTTTACAGCAAAGATTCAATTTAAATACAACAGGTGTAGTGGATCCAATTACTTGGTTTAACATTGTAGAACTATCAAAAGAGGAAACATAATTTTTCCCCTTTTTATATGCCATGTTTTCCTAAATAATCAATCACAATCGTAACAAGTGCATTGGTAAAATAGGAAATAGAAGCAATATTTTTTAAGTCTGGTGTTTGTAAATAAATTGTCTCTTTTCCTAGATTGACAAATTCATATTTTTTTGTTGTGTCTACAATGGCAACAATACCATGTCCTGCTGTTTGAACTGCCTCTCCATTGTAAACCCATTGTCCTGCTCCTACATAAACATTATCCG
>CAZWZO010000074.1:0-5054 GCA_964638525.1 uncultured Muribaculaceae bacterium
TATTATATTAAAAGTATGAAGAAAAGATTTAGTTATGACCAAATATGTGGATTACATTTAGAGCTTACTACCAAATGTAATGCTATGTGTCCTATGTGTAATAGGAATTATAAAGGGAAAATAAGAAAAAAGATGCCCATTTTAGAATTATCATTGAATGATATAAAAAAAATTTTTGATGCGGAATTCATAAAAAAAATTAAGTTAATCAGTTTGTGTGGTGTTTATGGTGAGCCTATTTGTAATAAGGATTTGAAACAAATTATTAAGTATTTTTATTCTGTTAATAATCACATGCAGATAAATTTATATACAAATGGTGGTTTATATGATGGTAAGTGGTGGAAAGATTTAGCAAGAATAATGAAACCATATGGTGGAAAAGTTATTTTTGGAATTGATGGTGATGAAAATACACATCAACTGCACAGGTGTAATACTGATTACAACAAAATTATATCGAATGCAAAATCTTTTATAGATAATGGCGGGAGAGCTCAATGGGATTATATAGTATTCAAACATAATGAGGATCAAGTGACTGATGCTTATAATTTGAGTAAAAAATTGGGCTTTGAAGAATTTCAAATAAAAAAAACATCTAGATTTTTTAAAAGCTTGTATGAAAAAGATGCAAACTTGGATAGTACTATTTTAGAATACGGAAAGCATCCTGTATACGATTCTACTGGAAAGATTACACATGTTTTAGAAATGCCAGTAAATGAGAATTATAGAAATCCTAGTGAAAAAAAATATTTTAATATGATAAAGAAATATGGGAGCATTAGTAAATATTTAGATCAAGTAGAAATTAACTGTAGTTCTATTAACAGTGGTGGAATTTTTGTAAGTGCTAGCGGTGAGGTTTTTCCTTGCTGTTCCATATATCAACAGATTTGTTATAGAACAATACATGATGTATGTGATGAAAATGAATTAAATGAATATAAGTTATATATGAAGAATAACTTATCTGCATTTATTCAACCAATAAAGTGTATTGTTGAAGGAGCGTTTTTTGAGGAATTAGAAAAGAGCTTTAATTGTTTATCTATTTCAGACGGAAAGCCTAAGGTATGTGCTAGAACATGTGGTAAATACATAGATTATCAACAATCTTGTCACACAAAAAAAGATTTTAAGGAGATATAAATATGAAAAGATATTATATAGTGAATGAGTATTTTGGAATCAGAGTATATGATACAATAAATAAAAAAGAATATTATTATGAAACAAAGTATGTTGATCAAATAAAACAAATGTTGGATAACCAATATATATTGATAAATCATCCAAAAGAAAAAAGATTGAGTGCTCCATTAAAAATCTCCATGAATTTGACAAAAAAGTGTAATTTACGATGTATACAATGTTTCTCAAATTCCGGGATAGCAACAGAAAGAGAATTGTCTACGAAAGATATGTATAAGTTGTTTGATGAAATGGAGAAAAATGGTACATTTTTTATTTGCTTAGGAGGAGGAGAACCATTTACTAGGAAAGATATATTTGAAATTCTAGAATATGGTAAAAATAAACGTCTTGCTATATCCATTGTTAGTAATGGACTTTTGCTGAACGAAGAAATGATAAAGAAATTAAATACAATGAATTTAGATTATCTTTGGATTAGTTTTGAGGGCATGAAAGAAAATCATGAACGTTTGAGGGGAATTGGAACATTTGATAAAACATTGAAGACCTTGGAGCTCTTAAAAAAATATTACAAGGGGAAGACAGCTTTAAGGATGTCTATAAATAAATATAATATAGATGAGTGTGAAATGCTTGTAAAAATTGGAGAAGAGTATAACGTTAATCTTATACGTTTTACTCCGTTGCTTGATTTTGGTAGAGCTAAAAATGAAGACTTAGTTATTAATGGAAAACAATATATTAAATTTTTGAAGAATGTTAGTCAAATTAAATCACAAAAAGTAGAAATAGTATATCCTAATACTCCGACCAATAAATTTTGGGTAGGCACCAATGGATTTGGATGCCA
Source organism: uncultured Muribaculaceae bacterium (assembly GCA_964638525.1). Lineage (GTDB taxonomy): Bacteria > Bacillota_I > Bacilli_A > RF39 > UBA660 > CALVUP01. The sequence goes on from CAZWZO010000074.1 coordinate 2,012, forward strand.
TTGTGGGAAAGAAGCATTGTGGATTGATGAAGTTGGTACGGTTTCACCCTGTATTTTTTGGGGAGATGCATATAATGTTGGTAATATAAAAACAGATGATTATTCAGAATTGTGGAACCAATCCTTGAATAAATCAGTGATTAAAGGAAATAAAATTTGTGAAACCTGTAAAAATTATGCTACATGTAGATCTGGATGTCGAGCTAGATCGTTGTATGCGTATGGAAATTTAGACGAAGTCGATCCTCTATGTCCACTACGAAAAGGTAGCAGTGTTAAAATTTGATCGTATAAAAAAGAAAAAGCTATTAGGTAAAAATAATAGCTTTTCTTATGATATAATAAATATATAAAGAAGAGGTAGGGATAAGTATGATTAAATTGTATGTAGTTCGTCATGGCAGAACAGACTGGAATGATAGAAATCAATTGCAAGGAAGAATGGATATTCCATTAAATGAAAAGGGAAAGAAAGAAGCTTTGGAACTTTTAAGAAGTTTTCCGAGTGATTCTTATGATGTTTGTTTTTGTTCTCCTTTGCTACGTGCGAAAGAAACAGCAGAAATTTTAACGAATGGGAAGAAAGAAATCATTTATGATGATTTATTGTTAGAAAGAGATTTAGGAGAGTATGAAGGAGATTTTTTAGACAAAGAAAAAATAAAAAATATGTGGAATCCTTCTTTTGACTTTGCAAAGAAAAAAATAGAAAGTCCAGAAGAATTGCTTCTACGAGCTAAAACTTTTCTTTCTAAATTAGAATCTTATCAAGATAAGAAGATTCTTATTGTATCTCATGGTGCTTTTATTAAAGCTTTGCATTATACAATTATAGGGTATGATTCAAATACAGACTTTTCTTCTTTTCATCCGGAAAATACGACAGTTTATACTTATGAAATATAGGAGGTACTTATGCTAAAAAAATTCCAGAAGGATATGAAATGGATGCAATTGGTCTTTTTGACAAAGAACCAGACTTGAATGTTTTAACTTATCCAGAAAGTCATCATTTATTTTTTGAAAAAGTAAAACAATTAAGAAAGGAGAAAAAGTAAGTATGTTTAGGCAGGATAGTGATCATTTGGATCAACATTTTTTAGTTGATAAAGAAGTAATAAAAGATTTTGTATCTTTTGCAAATATAAACAAAGAGGACGTTATAGTAGAGGTAGGTCCAGGTGAGGGAACTTTAACGAAAGAAATCAGTAAAAAGGCAAGGAGAGTCATTTGTATTGAACTTGATTCTACTCTAAAAGACAAGTTGGAAGATTTAAAAACAGAGTGTGAGAATGTAGAGATAATTTATGATAATGTATTAAAAACCTATATTCCTCCTTGTACAAAAATTGTATCTGCGCTTCCTTACAGTATAATTGAACCTTTTATCAACAAGCTTTTAAAATGTGATTTTGAAGAAGTTGTTTTGCTTATGGGAAACCGTTATGTAGATAGTGTTATTACTGGTAAAATAACAAAGTTATCCCTACTTACCAATTGTTTTTTTAAGAGCGAAAAAGGAAGAGAAGTCCTACCAGAGAGTTTTAATCCTAAACCACACTGTCTTTCTAGTTTTATTAAGCTTACTCCTATTTCAAAGGAATATTATAAAGAAGAAAGCACTTTATTTTTCTTCCGTGAAATGTTCTTTAGAAGACTATTAAAAATTAAGAAATCCCTTATGGAGGGAGTGATTGATTTTTATAAGATGCACAATCGAATTTTAACCAAGAAAGAAGCAAAAAAGAAAATAGAACAATTAGGATTAGAAGAAGATTTATTAAATAAAAATATGGAAAGTCTTTCGAATGAAGAATTACAGAAATTCTATGATCTTTTAGTAAATAAAAAGGATATTTTATGGAAAGATTAGACGTATTCTTAGTTCAAAATAACTTTTTTTCTTCTAGAAACAAAGCTCAAAATGAAATAAAAAACGGGAACATAGAAGTAAATGGTAAAGTAGTAAGAAAAACTGGGTATCAAGTGGATGAAGAAAGTAAAATCAAAATAGTTGGTTCTCCTCTTAAGTATGTATCAAGGGGAGGGTTAAAACTAGAAAAAGCAATTTATGAATTTCATCTTGACCTTAGGAATAAAATTATGTTAGATATTGGCTCTTCCACAGGTGGATTTTGTGATTGCGCTTTGCAACATAATATTGCTTATATTTATGCAGTGGATGTAGGAAAAGATCAATTTACTTCTTCTCTTTTAGAAAGTAAAAAAATATCTTTGCACGAAAATACAGATATTCGTGATTTTGATTTTAATAAAAAGAATATTTCTTTTGTGACAATAGATGTTTCCTTTATTTCTGTACTTAAGTTTTTGTCAGTCTTAAAAGAGATTTCTTCTATTAAAGAAGTGGTTTGTTTAATTAAACCTCAGTTTGAGTGTGGGAAGAAGGTGGCGGATCAATATAAAGGTGTGGTTCTTGATAAAAAGGTCCATGAAGAAGTAATCAAAAGAGTTGTACAAGGTTTTTCTGATGTTGGTTTTTCTTTATCTGCTCTTACTTTTTCTCCTATACAAGGTGGTAGTGGAAATATAGAATATTTGGGATATTTTACAAGGAAAAAGAAGGAAAAAGAAGTTTCTTATCGTAAGGTTATCGAGAATGCGTTTTCTTCTTTTTAAATCCTATATTTTGTATTATAATGGAAATAGGTGAAGCATATGGACATAAAATTCAATTCAGTAGAAGAACTTTATAAAAGATTGTATCCAGCCTTAACTACAAAGTGTTATGAACTTCGTCGCTTGGGATATTCCTATATTAAACAAATTCATATATGGGATTATTTAAGAGAAGGCAAGTGGAAAAGTAGTAGGGGACTTACTTTATCGGATATGGTTGATGATATTTTAAATTGTGAGAATAAAAAGTTGGATCAATATGTAAAGAGGCAACTTGCAAAAGAAAAGAGTGAAGAATATGAAAATTAGAAAATATACAGTTGAAGATTTACTTGAAAAAGCAAGTAGTTATTTAGATCAAAAAGAAGATCTAGAAAAAATAAGATATACTTACTCTTATGCT
>CAZWZO010000075.1:0-4979 GCA_964638525.1 uncultured Muribaculaceae bacterium
ACGGGGAATAAATCTTCGAATACTTCTTTAATTCCTGTATCAATAAACCATTGATAGCTCTTTTTTTGAATTTCCAATAAGTCTTTTAATTCATAAGTGTTTTTAATTCTAGAGAAACTTCTTCTCTCACGATGGTCACCACATTTAATTATTTTGTATGCCACATTTTTCACCCCAATACCTAATTTTTAGTCAAAGAACATATTAGTCAATATAATACATTGCCAATCTATATTATATACATAGTTTAATCAACAAGTCAACGTTTTTTTGCCTGAATTACAAAAAATCCGTGGGACTTGTCCAACACTTGCACATCGTATTTTTCTTCTAAATCTTTTATGATTGATTTTGCTCCATGATTCTTTCTTACAACGAAATACAAAGAACCGTTTTCTTCCAGATGATCAAAAGCTCCAAACAAAATCGAATACACAACCTTTTTACCAGCGCGAATTGGTGGATTGGTCACAATCACATCATATTTTCCTTCTACATGTGCGTAAGCATCGCTTTCAAAAACATTACCAGAAACCTTATTTTCTTTTAGATTCATTTTTGTAAGGTGAATTGCCCTTTTGTTTACATCTACCATATCCACAGAACTGTGGAAAACTTTAGCAAAGACAATTCCAATTACACCATATCCACATCCTACATCTAACACACGACTAGATGAAGGTAAGGACAAGGAAGAAACCGTTTCTAATAAAAATACTGTGCCAAAATCAATTTTGCTTTTTGCAAATACCCCATTATCGGTGTTAAAACAAAAAGGAGTATTTAAAATTTTTACTTTATGTTTTACAATATTGCTTTTTAAAGACTCATTTGTAAAATATTGACTCATATATCCTCTCTTCCAAAAAGAAAAGATTGTCATATACAAAATATATATAACAATCTCCTTTCGTTTTTATATTATTACAATTTCCCAGCAAAATCAAGAGAAATGTAACAAAATTATATAATTGATATCCCCAAAAGTCAAGTTTTTTTATAAAAGTAGACATTTGTTGACAAAAAAAAGCAACTTACGTTGCTTTCTCATATGTTAAATCAATTATTTAAATTCAACAGTAGCTCCAGCTTCTTCAAGCTTAGCTTTTAATTCATTAGCTTCATCAGTAGATACGTTTTCTTTAACAACACCACAGTTATCAACGATATCCTTAGATTCTTTTAATCCTAATCCAGTGATTTCTTTAACAACTTTGATTACGTTAACTTTAGCAGCTCCAGCGTCTGCGATTGCTACATTAACTGTAGAAGGTGCAGCGTCTGCTTCTGCTCCTGCAGCTGGTGCAGCAGCTACAGCTACAGCACTTGGATCTACTCCAAATTCTTCCTTCATTGCATCTACTAATTCTTTTATTTCTAAAAGATTCATTTCTTTTAATCCACTAATAAATTCGTCTTTTGTAAATTTAGCCATTTTATTTTCCTCCTATTTTTAATTATTTTTCTTCTTCTTTTTCTTTTGAATATAAGTCTAAGCAGATTGATAAATCTCTTACTAAACCAATCATACCACCAGCTAATTGAGTAAGTAATGCATCTCTTGATGGAATAGAAGATAATGTATTTAACATTTCTTTATCAGCTATTTCATTGTCAACAATTCCTACTTTTAATATAACTTCTGGATGATTCTTAGCAAATTTGCTTAATACTTTGATTGGCATAACTTGATCTTGTCCAAAAGCCATAGCGCTTGGTCCAGTTAAGTTATCACCTAAGTCAATATTTAAATCTTTAAAAGCAATATTCATTAAAGTATTTTTGTAAACTTTATAATCAGCATCATTTTCTTTTAATTCTTTTCTTAGTTGTTTTGCTGCTTCATCAGTTAAACCACGATAATCAAATAATACAACTGTAGTACTATCGTTTACCTTAGTTTTAATCTCTTCAACAACTTGTTGCTTTTTTTCTAAGATTTTAGCACTTGCCATAAATGCACCTCCTTATATATTTTAGGATGCCATCTATATAGAAAAAAGTTCTTATATCCTAGACATAAGAACTTTATCATACGCAATATAGTCCTCGGTAGGATTTACTTGTATACCTACTGTCTATGGCACCAACTAACCAATAAATTACACTTATTATATATTACTTCAAACTATTTGTCAAATGAATTAACATCAACTTTAATTCCAGGACCCATAGTTGTAGTAATTGAAATATTCTTAATATATTCTCCTTTAGCAGTAGCAGGTTTTGCTTTAACAATTGTTGAAACAAAAGCCTTGAAGTTTTCTAATAAATCTTCATCACTAAAAGAAACTTTTCCGATAATACCATGAATATTTCCATAACTATCTGTTCTATATTCAACACGTCCAGCCTTAACATCACTAACAGCTTTTACTACATCCATAGTAACTGTTCCAGTTTTAGGGTTTGGCATTAATCCCTTAGGTCCTAATACTCTACCTAATTTACCAAGTAAAGGCATCATATCTGGAGTAGCAATCATAACATCGAAATCGAACCAATTTTCTTTTTCAATCTTTTCAAGTACATCTGTATCTCCAACAAAATCAGCTCCAGCTTCTTTTGCTTTTGTAGCATTTTCTCCTCTAGCAACAACTAATACTTTCTTTGTTTTACCTGTTCCTTTAGGAAGAACCATTGCTCCTCTTAATTGTTGATCTGCTTTTTTAGTATCTAAATTAAGATTCATAGCAACTTCTACAGATGAATCAAAAGTACTTACAGAAGTTTCTTTTGCTAACTTGATTGCTTCTTCTTTTGTATACGCTTTATTCTTTTCAATCTTATTCATAGCTTCAACGTATTTCTTTGATCTCTTTTTCACTTTATTTCCTCCTCTGTGTGGTTTATTTGCGGATTTTATTCCTCCCACATAGAATTATCTATATGAAATTACTCTTCATTACTTGTCTTCTACGACAATTCCCATGTTTTTAGCTGTTCCTTCAACGATCTTCATAGCAGCTTCAATATCATATGCATTTAAGTCTGGTAACTTAATCTCTGCTATTTCTTTTATTTGATCACGAGTTAAAGTTGCAACTGTTTCATTGGCACCCTTAGCTGATCCTTTATTAATCTTAGCATATTTCTTAAGTAAGAATGCAGTAGGTGGAGTTTTGATAACAAAATCAAATGATCGATCATCGTAAATTGAAATTTCAACAGGTAATACGTCACCCATCTTATCACGAGTCGCATCATTATATTTTGTACAGAACTCTTGTAAATTTATACCTGCAGGTCCTAATACTGTTCCAACCGGTGGAGCAGGTGTAGCTTTACCAGCAGCAATTTGTAATTTTATTTTCTTAACAACTTCCTTAGCCACGAAAAACACCTCCTATAAATTTTTGTTTTCGGACAGTGGTACAAATAGCTATGTGATCCGCTTAACACACATATACTTCCCACTTGAATCTATATTAAATAAATATAGCCATTAAATAATAACACTTTTTTCTTTATTTTGCAACTATTTTATGCTTTTTCTATTTGACTTAATTCTGCTTCTACTGAAGTTTCTTGTCCAAATAAGTCGATAACAATTGTTAATGTTTGATTTTCAGTATCTAAAGTTTCAATTGTTCCAAACATTCCTGCAAATGGTCCTTCTACAATTTTTACCTTTGTACCAACTTCTAAATCATTATCCATTTCCAAACGACTCATACCCATACTACGAAGTACATTATCTACTTCATAAGGTTGAAGTGGAGTAGGTTTTGCTCCCTTACCACTCGATCCAATAAATCCAGTTACACCTGGTGTATTACGTACAATATACCAAGCTTCATCAGTCATTACCATTTCAACTAGAATATAACCTGGAAATAATTTTTTTGTTCTTTCTTTTTTTACTCCATTTTTCTCTTCTACGATTGTCTCTTCTGGAATGATAACTCTACAAATATAATCTTTCATATCCATAGATTCAGCTTTCATTTCAAGTTTTTCTTTTACTTTGGATTCATGTCCAGAATACGTATTTACTACATACCATTGTTTTTCCATATTAAACCACCATCTTCAACCATGCAACGATTAATTCTACAGCATAGAATAATACACCGAAGAATACGATAAATAAAATTGTTGCAATTGAGTATTTTACCATTTCCTTTTTACTTGGAAAATGTACCAATTTCATTTCTTTAAATGTAGATTTGATAAATCCCTCTTTTTTTGGTTGATCTTTCTTCTTACTCTTTTTTTCTTTTTTTGTTTTTTTCTTAGTTACTTCTTTTTCTTCTACGACTTTTTCGTCTTTTTTGGATGCAGCCTTTGGTGCTGTTTCCTTTTTTGAAGTTGCTTTTTTTGTTGAGGAAGTATCTGCTTTTTTCTTTGTTGTTTTTTTCTCTTCTTGTTCAACAACTTCTTTCTTTTTTGTTTCTTTTGTAGCCATATAAACCCACCTACCTTACTATTTTTCACGCTGTTTAATTCATTTTATGTTTTTACCAAAATAAAAACACCTTCGTGTCACTTATAAAATAACACAAAAGCATTCCTATGTCAATCTTATTTTAAAATTACATACGTTAATACTGCAACAATAGCAATCAAGCAAACAATAGCACTTACTATAAGTACATTAGCAAAAGCAGCTTGACGAGATAGAGAAGTATTCTTTTCACTAAGGGCTCTTCCTTCTGGTGTAGAAAGAGATTTAACATTTATTCGTTGCAAATTGTTTTGACCAAAGGTCTCTGATCCTAATGCTTTTATTTGATCTACATAATCACAATAATACATCGTTTTGTTTTCATTTAAGCTCATATTAAAGTATTCTACATCTTGAGGTGGAAAACTATATTTTACCTCCGGATAATATTCTTTTAATTTAGAAATGGGCAATAAAGAACTTGTATAGTTTATATAACTTCCAACCATTAAAGAAGTAAAAGCCTCAATATTAGATTTCACCTCATCGCCAATTATACGATTGGTAATACGATCGGTTCTCTCAAAAACAA
>CAZWZO010000076.1:0-4978 GCA_964638525.1 uncultured Muribaculaceae bacterium
ATGACTTATATTGTAAAGAAAATCTTTTCTTAAACAAAGACAGCAAATTTAAATTTTTAATCGTTGGTAACATCTCATAAGTTTCAATTATATTTTGATTTAATATTCCAAGATCATTTTGAACTTCTTTCTTACTCGGATATACACTTATTCTATAAAAAAGAAAGAAAAAAGCATAGATGAGCATTAAAAATAAAAAGATAAATAGGAAAGCAGAATCAAAAAAGAAGAACAAAAGAAAGATACCTAAAACGACGCATAGATTGAAAATGAGATCAAGTAGAGCTTTACTTACATTTTCAATAATTTGTTTGATCTCCTGTATCCGACTAAGCATCTCTCCTTTCGAATGATTCTTATAATAAAAATATGGGAGGGATAATATATGATGGAAAGTTTGAATGGTGTAGGCCTCTTCTAGATCAAAAGACAAATAGAAAAGAAGTTTATTCTTAATAAAAATGGTTACTTCTTTAAGAATTTGTAAAAACAAGAAGAAAAAACTAAGTATAAATAGATTCTTAATAGAAAAAACTGAAATGGAATCATCCAGTAGAATTTGCAGTTGATAGCAAGATAAAATTTGTATAAATAGAAGTATAAAAGAAAATAATAAACTGAGCGAAAATATTTTTTTATTTTTTGATAAAATCTGAAACAAAAACGTAAGATAACTCTTTGGCTTTTGAAATCTTACAATGGGACGGTTCATTTCTACTACACAAAAATATCCACTAGAAAATTCACGAAAACTTTGAAAAGAAATTTCTTTTACTTTATCCATTGGATCAGCAATGATAACTTTTTTTCTTTTTGAATCTATCTTGTAAACAACAACATAATGTTTGTATTTCTTCTTAATTGTTCCATGAGCAAGAACAGGTAAAAGTTTAGGACTTAATTCTTCAACTTCTCCCTTTATGCCATAAGAAGAAAAACCAAGTTTCTTAAATCCTGATGCGAGATTGTAAAGACTTACACCTTCTAAAGTTGTCTTTGTAATTTCTCTTAAGTATTCTAAAGAAGCGTAGCCATGATAATGTTTTAAAATCATAAGCATGCACGCCACACCACAATCCTTGGCACCTTGCTGTCTTACAAAAGCATAGCCTCTTATATTATCACCTCCTATTATATCTATTGTCACTTTCTGTACATTTTCCTTAATTTTTTTCTAAATTTTTCTAAAAAAAGAACAATGTATGATATATTTATAAAGGAAGTGATACGATGAAAGAAGACTTTAAAAAGATAGGAAAAAAATATAGTAAGCAAATAAAAGCTATTTTTACAATTTTATTATTCTTTTGTAATTCTATATTCTCTAGTTTGCTTATTTCCATTTTGCATATAAATGTAAAACAAATTACGGAAAAACAAAGCATGTTTTTTAGTTTATTTAACTACGTTATGCTTGTTATTATCTTTATTCTTCTATATAGAAAAGATTTAAAAGAAGATTGGAAGAAATTCAAGAAAGAGCCAAACAAAATTATAGATACAGGATTTAAATATTGGACCATTGGATTGTTCTTTATGGTTATTTCTAATATTATTATCATGAAATTCTTCCCAGGATCCACCGCTAATAACGAACAAGCTGTACAAGGGTATATTAAAAACTTCCCTTTTCTAGCTTTGCTTACAACAAGTATTTTAGGACCATTTGTAGAAGAAATTACTTTTAGAAAAACTTTTAAAGATTCAATTAAAAATCCTGTTTTATTCATTCTTACCTCTGGTATTTTATTTGGACTTATGCATGTATTAGGACAAAGTACAACGCTTCGTGATTATTTATATATTATTCCTTATTCTGCTTTAGGTATTTCCTTTGCCTATATGTACTATAAAACAGATAACTTTTATACATCCACTATGATGCATACCATTCATAATTTAGCGCTTACAATTATATCAATTATTTCTTTTGCTCTTTAATAAGAGCTTTTTTTATGATATAATTTTTATGGTGATACTATGCCTAATACTAGGAGCGAAAGAAATAAAAAGAAACAAAAGGAAATAACAAATGAAAAGATAAAAACAAAAAGTAACTTTATTGTTCGGTTGTTTTTACTTATTGTTTTATGTATTGGCCTGCTTGTTATTTATGCCAGATATACAGAAACAAGTGGTCTTATGGTAAATGAATACAAAGTAACTTCTAATAAGATTCCTGATGCCTTTCATGGAATAAAAGTAATTCAGTTTTCCGACATACATTATGGTACAACTGTAGATACGAATTATTTAAACTATATTGTAAAGAGAATAAATGAATTAAAACCGGACTTGGTTATTTTTACTGGAGATTTAATAGAAGAAAATTATCATATAAATAATAATGAAATAAAAGCCATAACAAACAGTTTAAGCAAAATAAAAGCCAGCCTTGGAAAATACGCTTGCATTGGTGATGAAGATGTTTCAAATGAACAATACAACATTATAATGAAAAATAGTAATTTTCAAATATTGGATAACACCGCAGATAAAATTTACAGTAGTAAAGATGCCTACATTCTTATAAATGGTACAAGCAGTTCTATAAAAGGAAAAATGGATGCAACAAAAGCATTCGAAAAAAAAGAAGAAAACACTTTTACAATTAGTTTCACGCATGAAAATGATAATACCGATACTTTATTAGAATACAAACCAGATATGATTTTAACCGGACATAGTTTAGGTGGTTTGATTCGTATTCCTCCTACTATTGGATTAATAAAACAAGAAGGAAATGGGAAATTCACAAAAAGACATCAAGTAAAAGAAAATACCGAAATATTTAACTCATATGGAATTGGAACAAGCCAAATACGTTTTCGTTTCTTAAACAAACCAAGTATTAATTTATATCGTTTAACAAAAAAATAAGGATTCTCTCATCCTTATTTTTTACTATTTTTTTATAAAAAATAAAATCACTTTTAAAGTGATCTTATTTATTGTTTTCTTTTAAGAAGTTTACTACTTTACGAATTTCTAAATCGTATTTTACCATATCTAAGCCACCAAATTGACTTAAGAATTCTTCTTTTTTCATTTGATATTTCTTAGCAAGTTCGTCTGCTTCTTTGTCTGCTTCTTCTTCTGTTACTTCCATTTTTTCACTCTTAGAAATTTCTTCTAACATCAAACGATATAATACATTCTTGAAAGCTTCTTTTTCCATTTGGCTTCTTAATGCTTTTTCATCGCTCTTAGTAAATTGATAATATAGTTCTAAAGAAATACCTTGCATCTTGATTTGTTCTTCAAATCTACCCATTAAACGATCTACTTCTTCTTCAACCATTTCTTCTGGAATATCTACTTCTACATTTTTACTAACAGCTTCAAGTAAAGCATCAATGTATTTATTTTCAGCATCCATCTCTTTTTGTGCCAAAATATTCTTTTCGATTTCTTCTTTTAATTTATCTTCAGTGTCAATACCTTCCATACCTAAATCTTCAAAGAAATCTTTATCTAATTCTCTTTGCTTCTTTTCTTTTACTTCGTGTACTTTAACTTTAAATACAACTTTTGCACCCTTTAGGTCTTCTTGTGGATAATCTTCTGGGAAAGTTAAATCGATATCCTTTTCTTCTCCAGCCTTCATACCAACTAAAGCTTCTTCAAATCCTGGAATAAAAGAATGAGAACCAATTTCTAATGAGTAATTCTCTGCTTTTCCACCATCAAAAGCTACTCCATCCTTAAATCCTTCAAAGTCGATAATAGCAAGGTTTCCTTCTTCCACGGTTTGATCTTCTTTTACTACAAGTTCTGTATATCTTTCTAATACATGACCAAGTTCATGTTCAACTTCTTCTTTTGAAACAGATACATTTTCTTTTTCTACTTTTAGTCCTGTATATTTGTTTACTTTTACTTCTGGCTTTGTAATAATTGTAAATACAAACTCACAACCATTTTCATCTATACTTTTTAAATCTACCTTAGGTTGTGCGACTGGAATCACATCCTTGTTTTCTTCCATAGCTTTTGTATAAGCATCTGGAAGTACAATATCAGCAGCATCGATAAATAGGCTTTCCTTTCCAAATCTACTTTCATAAACATTTCTTGGAACTTTTCCTTTTCTAAATCCATCTACTGTAACTTCTTTTTGTTTTTTTGCAAATGCTTTGTCTAAAGCATCGTTCCATTCTTTCTTTTCAATTTTTATATTAATCTTTAATTCATTTTTTTTCTTTGCCATATTCTAATTCTCCTCCAACAGCTAATATTATATAATACAAATAAATAAAACACAATATTTATTCCTTGACTTTTACAGTTTTATACAGATCCAATTCTCCTATAAATTACGTTTTCCAGCTTTAATTCTTTTGTTCTTGTATCCAATAATAATTCTCCTAGTTGTAAATCTTTCCCATCGAAATGGTAAAAACCTACTGTTTCTAAAGAATCCAATTTAAGATTTGTTAAAAGAACACTGTTGTTTCTATTCATTTGTCCTTTTAACAATAAAGTAGATACTCCTGGATGAACATAGATATTTATATTCCCATCTTCTCTTAATATAACCTCTTCTTCTTTTGGTTTATACCTATAAGTATAACTTATACGCTCATCAAGCAAGAAAGAAGAATCCTTTGTTTTTCCTGTAACTTGTAAAGGAAGAATTTTTAAATCCACTTCCAAGTTTTTAGGAACAACTATACTTAATTTTTCTATTTTCATACTTTTCCTACTCCACAGATTTTAAAGCTTCAATCATATCAATTTTCTTTAATTTAAAATGTGTAAAGGCACTAATAATTAAAGAGAAGATGATTGTAATGATAAAGGCATATACATAACTGATTCCATTTATATTTCTTTGGAACATAATGAATTCCATCTCAGCCGCCGTAATAACAAATTTATGTAAAAGCACGCCAAGGAATAAACCAACAAAGGCACCAAGAACAGTTAATATCATGGTTTCTCTATAAACGTACAAAGATACTTCCTTGTCGTTAAA
>CAZWZO010000077.1:0-4928 GCA_964638525.1 uncultured Muribaculaceae bacterium
GGTTGTATTTGTAAAACTTTCCATCTCTTGCTTTTACATAATGATTCAGTTCGAAACCATTTTTATTTTGGTTGATAGTAAAGCCATACTCTCTTTCAAAACTATCGGTAAGTCCTGGAATAATATTTTCTAAGTTATTTGAAAAAGTCGCATCGGGATTATTTACAGTATGATTGTATCTATTTTTTATTGATAATGTATTTACCTCTCCTCTTGTAAACTGGATACTAATGACACTCGTTCCATACTCATCCTGTCTTTTTGGGCTGGAAAAATCTTCTCTTTTTATTTCATCTACATTCTTTTTTATAGCAAAGAAAACATAATTAGTTTGTAAGCGGTTACCATGAAATGTACAAAGTTCTTCTTGATGCTTATAGTATTTTTTAAATGATTGAATTTCTTCTTCACTTTTACATTCATATAAAATATATCCTGCTTCTTCCATTAATTCAAACGGAGTTTTTTTCGTAATCATTAGCTTTTCTTCTACATCATAAAAACTATAAATATAATTTTTAAAATCGCATTCTTTTTCTTCTTTCTTTATATCAGAAAAAAGTTCATGGGAATGCGCAAAATTATTTTCGAGTATAGATAAAACCACTCCTTCTTCTTCAAACAAAGTAGAAAAGTTTCCTCTACAGAAATGCATCATTTCTTCACCATAATACTTCTTTATTTTCTTCAACTCATTATTCATATCTATTCCCCTTTAAATTGCCCATATTATATCAAAAAAAAGAAAAAAAAGCAAGTAAAAAGCACAATGTTACTTGTGCTTTTTATTCAACTGTAACAGACTTAGCCAAATTTTTAGGTTTATCGATATCGCATCCATTTTTTAGCGCTGTATAGTAGGCAATAAGTTGTAATGGAAGAATCGTTTGCAAACTTATAGTAAAAATAGAAGCTTCTTCTAATTGAATTTTTTCTTCATAAAAATCTTGTTGTTTTTCATCCGTTGTAATATAAAGAACCATAGCACCTCTAGAATGCACTTCTTTTATATTACTAATTGTCTTTTCTTTTAATGGACGATAGGTATTTAATGCTATAACGGGTGTATCCTTCTCTATTAAAGAAATTGTACCATGTTTTAGTTCTCCTGCAGGATAACTTACAGCATTGATATAAGAAATTTCTTTTAGTTTTAGGGCTCCTTCCATACTAAGAGCATAATCTATATTTCTTCCGATAAAAAAGATATCTTGGCGTTTATAAATTTTATCCACAATCTTTTTATAATCTTTTTGTAGCAGTCTTTCCATTTGTCCTTTTAACTTTAAGAATTCTTTTATATATTTTTCTTTTTCTTCCTTTGTTATTTTTTGTTTTTCATAGGCAAGACGTAAACTTAATAAGGAAAGAAGCGCCAGTTGCAAACTATAGGCTTTGGTTGTTGCTACAGCTATTTCTATTCCAGCGTGGATATAAAGAGTCTGATCGGCTTCTCTTGCTATAGAACTTCCTACCACATTAACAATAGCCAAAGTATCTATACCATCTTCTTTGGCTTTTCTCAAAGCTGCAAGAGTGTCTGCTGTCTCTCCTGATTGAGATATAGCAATCACCAAAGTATCTTTATCATAAAAATTATTTTTATATCGGTATTCACTGGCTACTTCCACCAAGACCTCTACTTCTGCTACTTCTTCAGTAATACTTTTAAAAACTAAACCTGTATGATAAGCAGATCCACATGCTACTACATGAATTTTTTTATATTTTTTCAAGGAAAGCAGCTTATCTGAAAAATCCGTTTTTTCTTCATTTAAATAATAACTGATTAAATGTGACAATCTGTCTGGTTGTTCATAGATCTCTTTTAACATAAAGTGTGGATACCCACCCTTTTCTGCAGAAGATAAGTCTCCTTCAAAAGTAAGAATTTCTTTTTCTTTTAAATTTAAGTCTTCATCATAGATTTTATAACCTTGATTACTTAGCGTAACGACCTCATTGTTATCCAATAATATATATTTATCTGTATACTTTAAAAATGCTGGAACATCAGAAGCAACAAAATATTCTTCTTTTCCTATTCCTAGTAATAAAGGGCTATCTTTTCGTATAGCATACAAAGTATCCTTTTTATCTTCACATAAAATACCTAGGGCATAGGATCCCTCTAATTTTTCTTTTAAAGCATAAATTGTCTTAATTATATCTTTCTTTTCTTTATATAGTTCATCTAATAAAGAAGCAATTACTTCTGTATCTGTATTTGATAAAAAGTTATATCCTTTTTCTTGTAATTCTTTTTTTAATTCTTGATAATTTTCTATAATTCCATTATGAACAATTGTGAATTTTCCAGATGTATGAGGATGAGCGTTTTCTTTTGTTACTTCGCCATGTGTAGCCCATCTAGTATGAGCAATTCCTATACTGGCCTCTTCTTTTTTTATTTTTTCTTCTAAGTTTTTAACTCTACCGACTTCTTTTTCTACCTTTATTTGATTTTGTGTTACAAAAGCAACTCCTGCGGAGTCATATCCTCTGTATTCTAAAGATTTTAATCCCACGATTAAAACATCAATCGCATTATGTTTTTTTCCAACATATCCTACGATTCCACACATATATTTAACCTTCTTTCTTATTATTAAAATATGTGTTTGATACATCTTTTGTTATAATTTTGATTTTACTTTTTTTAATATATCTTTCGAATACACAAAATCCGTAACAGCATCCGCCGAAACTTTCGATAACTGTTATCCTCGTCACCAAGTTTTTTAACTTGGCCTGGCGCTAGAAGAAGTTTCCCTCCTTTTATACGTTCTTCTTTATTATCATTATACGCACCATTAAAAAAAAAGACAATGTTCTAAGTAAAAAAACGATTTTGTTTACAGTAAAAAAGACTCTACTTTCTAGAGTCTGCTTTTTTTCTTTCTTGTGTATTTAAAATTTTCTTTCTTAAACGAATGGATACAGGTGTTACTTCTACTAATTCATCTGAGTTGATATAGTCAAGTGCATATTCCAAAGGAATAGGTCTTGGTCTTTTTAATACAACTGTATGATCACTACCTGCAGCACGAGTATTTGTTAATTGTTTTCCTTTTACTACGTTTACAGCTAAATCATTATCACGATTGCATTCACCAACAATCATACCTTCGTAAACTTCTGTAGCTGGTTCAATAAACATAACCCCACGGTCTTCTAAATTTCCTAAACTATAAGCGGTTGCTTTACCATTATCAACAGATACCAATACACCTAGTTTTCTTTCTCCGATTGTTATATTTTCTAATGGTCTAAATTCTTTGAAAGTATGATTTATAATTCCATATCCTTTTGTCATTGTCATAAAATCTGTCATGAATCCAATTAATCCACGAGAAGGTATAACGTATTTTAGCGTTGTTTGTCCTTCTCTTGAAGACATATTTTCCATAATCGCACCACGATTACCTAATTTTTCAATAATGGCTCCTACCGTATCATCTGGAGTTTCAATTTGTAAATCTTCAAACGGTTCATATTTCATACCATTTTCTTCTTTAATAATTACTTCTGGTTTGGATACTTCAAGTTCAAATCCCTCACGACGCATATTTTCAATTAAAATAGATAAATGTAATTCTCCACGTCCAGATACAATAAAGCTTTCTGAATCATTTGGTTCTACTTTTAAAGATACATCTCTTTGTGTTTCTCTAAATAATCTTTCTTCTATTTTTCTAGCTGTAAGAATTTTACCTTCTTTTCCTACGAACGGAGAAGTGTTTGCACCAAAAGTCATTTGTAAAGTTGGTTCATCGATTCTTAAAATTGGAAGAGGTTTGTCTACCCCTGGATTACACAATGTTTCTCCTACAGAAATATCAGCAAGTCCTGCGACAGCACAAATGTCTCCAGCTTCTGCTTCTTCTATTTCAATTCTTTTAAGTCCTAAAAAACCAAATAACTTTTGTACTCTAAATTGTTTCTTTGTTCCATCTAAACGAATACAATCTACCATTTGACCCACTTTAATTTTTCCGTTGTGTACTCTACCAATACCAATTCTTCCTACAAATTCATTGTAATCAAGTAAGGCAGGTTGAAATTGTAATTCTTCGTCCCTAGATCCAGTTGGTGCAGGGATTTCATCAATAATCAAATCCAATAATTCATGGAACCCTTCATGTTGTGTTTTTATATCTGGATCTAGGCTACTTGTTCCGTTAAGAGCAGAAGCATAAACAATTTTAAAATCCAATTGATCATCATTTGCACCAAGTTCAATAAATAATTCTAACACTTCATCAATAACTTCATTTACTCTTGCGGAAGGTTTATCAATTTTGTTAATGACAACAATTGGTTTTACTCCAGCTTCCAATGCTTTTTTTAATACAAAACGAGTTTGAGGCATGGCTCCTTCATAAGCATCTACTACTAGTAATACTCCATCAACCATATTCATAATACGTTCTACTTCTCCACCAAAATCAGCGTGTCCAGGAGTATCTACGATATTAATACGATAGTCTTTATAATTTATAGCTGTCGTTTTAGCTAATATAGTAATTCCTCTTTCTTTTTCAATTGCGTTTGAATCCATAGAAGATACTTCTTCGTTATCTCTAAATGTTCCCGATGTTTTTAATATTTCATCTACTAATGTAGTTTTACCATGGTCTACATGGGCAATAATTGCAACATTTCTTTTTTTCATAATCTCACTTCTTCTTTCAATCTGTTCTAAATTATAGCACACATCTTTTTTTTTGTGAAGTTTTTCTTAAAAAAAATAAATAGGCACGCCTATCTATTTTATTTTCATTTTAATTTTTGCTTGATTCTTTCTTACTAAATCACTTACTCTTTCCAGTTCTTGTTTATTTAAGATTTGTTCTCCCCCTGAAATTAAGTATTCCTTTTTTCCATAAGAAAGTGCTGGATTTTTTCTATTTTTTGCATACTCCTTC
>CAZWZO010000078.1:0-4901 GCA_964638525.1 uncultured Muribaculaceae bacterium
GGGGTAGTTGAATTCAAGGCCACTGATAGTAAAAAAAGCAAAATTAATAAAATAGCGGAATTAATTAGTCAAGGTTATTATGTAATTGCTAGAATTTATCATCCAGGACAGCATTGGGTAGCGTTAACTGAAGTCAACAATGGAAAAGTAACTATGGCTGATCCAGGATCAACAGCTACAGATTTTTGTGGAAAATACAGTTGTGGTGCCACTTTTACAAAAATAACATATTTCAAAGCAAAGTAGAGGGAAAATTATGAAGAAAAAAAATGGTAGTTGGATAATTTTGGTAATACTTGTTTTAATAATAATTGGCGTGTTTATTTATATGAAAAATGCAAATCAAGAAAAAAACGATTCTTATATTGTTTACAATGATTCCGCTGTTTTTAGGTATCATAAAGAAAAATGGGAAAAAATTTCAAAAGAAGAAAATGGTGTTTTTGACAATAGATTTGATGTTTACATGGATAATAGTTATGAAGGAAAATTCGAAATAAGATACGTTAACGATAAATGGTATTATTTTGATGAAAATATGGATTCAAAAGATTTGTCTGGTGAAATGTTCGCTTATTATTCAAAAAATGATATCCTATTAGCAAAAAACAAAATAGAACAAGTAAACTCTGAAGATGTAAACTATATCAATAAAGCATTAAAGAAGAAGAAAATTATGGTTGATGAGAATACTAATTACATTATGAATGAAAAGATAAGTTATGATGTTGATTCAGACGGAAAAAATGAAACAATCTATGCCTTATCTAATGCAGATGTTCTAGAAGACTTAACCGATACATTTTCAACAGTTTTTTATGTAAAAAATAATAAGGTCCATACTTTATTATTGGAAAATTATACCAATGAAAGTGAAAATATAGTGCTATATTCTATTAATAATTTATTTACATTTAAGAATGAGGATAAATATTATTTAAGTATTAATGAATTCTCTGATATGAATAATGATAATAATAATACTATATTATATGGATTGGATTTAAGAAACAAATATAAATTGGAAATTTCTTCCAATTCAAATACTAAAAGAGTGAGCAATAAATCAAGCCTAACTATTTTATGGATAATTTTACCAATTATTTTACTTGTGATAGGAGGATACATTTTCTATAAAA
This sequence comes from uncultured Muribaculaceae bacterium, assembly GCA_964638525.1. Taxonomy (GTDB): domain Bacteria; phylum Bacillota_I; class Bacilli_A; order RF39; family UBA660; genus CALVUP01. Next base: position 1,140 of record CAZWZO010000078.1, read on the forward strand.
AAACACAAGAAGAAGAGATTGATTAAAAAAAGGAGGTGGAAGTATGGCAGAGGAGACTAACAATGATTCTCAAAAAAATAACAGTGTAAATAATAGTAATGCATTAAACAAAAAAACTGACACTGATCCTATTATTCCATCTCGAAAACAAGATAATGGATACAAGGCCAAAAGAAATAATAGCGATAATGGAAAAAATAAAGAAGTGTCAAAAAAGGGAGGATCGTCCTCAAAAGATGGCAACAATAGTTCTAAACCGGATAACAAGAAGAAATTAAAACAAAAAGCTGCGGCTGCGGCACTATCAACGGTAATGCCAGCCCCTTTAGCAGAAGGTGTATCTAAATTAGCGGCAAAAAATAAACAAAAACAGGATGAAAAGAAAATAAATGATGAAAAAAGAAGATTACATCAGTCACAAGATCGTTTAGATCAAGTTAGAAATGCAGCAAATAAATTAGATAAGAAACAACAAGGCGAAGAAGAAAATGATGATTCAAATTCCTTGAAGCAAACTGCAGATGATATAAAAGCAACGGCTAAGAACGTTAGTGGATTTGTTAAATTTTTAAAAATGATTCCACCAGTTGGCTGGGGAATTATAGCTGCACTACTTTTATTTTTCTTCTTAATTATAATCGTCTTTGCTGGTGTGAGTTCTATTCCTTCTTTGTCTCTTCTTGTTTTTGGTGCTCAAAATGATATAAACGGATCCATAACTTCAACTTCTAGTGATTCCAATGGTGAAAACGCCTCTGATAGTTCAAGTAGTAATACCAATCCAAATGGTGGAAAGGGTAAATTAGGTTATCCTACAACTAGTAGAAGTGTTTCAGCTGGTTATCCAAATTATTCTGATGGAAGTTTCCATGGAGGAATTGATTTTCCTGTTACAGAGGGGACATCTGTCTATGCAGCAGAAAGTGGAGAAGTAATTATTGCTAAAAAATTAACAACGAGTTATGGCTATTACTTATATATAAAACATGATAATGGTTTATGTACTTTATACGCACATAACTCTGAACTTTTAGTCAGCACAGGTGATAAGGTGATAAAGGGGCAACAAATTGCCAAAAGCGGAAGTACAGGTAATGCCAGTGGACCTCATTGTCACTTTGAAGTAAGAACAAATTGTGGAGTGTCATCCGATAATGTACCGTCTGGTGATTATCAGGATCCAAATGACTATCTTTCTGATTAACAAATAAAAAATTATATTGTCTAATTGTAAAAAAAATATTACAATATAGAGGATGGAGGCAATACTATGAAATTAAAATTTAGAGCGGATGCCAAAGATTGGCTTATCTTTGGAATGTTTTGTGTATTTTTATTATACATTGTATGTTTAGCAGTAGTGAATTTATCATCTATGGCAACAGAAGGAACTTTAGTGGGATTAAATCCTTTACCAGCCTTTAGTCCACAATTTATTAAATCGACACTTGTTTTCTATCTAATTGCTTTAGGCGGTTTATTTGCAAGCTGCAGTTCTTATTTCTTTGATTTTGATGAAGGATTCGGAATTTCTACAGAAAAGAAAGACAAGGGATATTCTCGTTGGGCAAAAGAAAAAGAAATGAAGAAAAACTTAAAAATGGTTGATCCTACGGCTTATAAGTCTGATGCTGCAGGAGTACCACTTATTTCAAACGGCAAAGAATTATGGGTAGATGATGGAGAGTTTCATACTTTGGTTATTGGTGCTACTGGTTCAGGTAAAACTGTAAGTACAATTTTACCAACGGTTAAGGTCTTAGCTAAAAAGGGAGAGTCAATGGTTATTACCGACCCTAAAGGTGAAATTTATGAAAAAGCAGGAATGGAACTTAAGGAAAGAGGATACAATATTATTCTACTTAACTTCAGAAATCCACAAAATGGTAATGCTTGGAACCCATTAACACTACCATACCAACTTTATAAACAGGGAAATCAAGATAAAGCTATTGAGCTTTTAGATGATTTGGCACTAAATATTCTATATGATGAATCAAATAAGAATGCTGATCCTTTCTGGGAAAAAACTTCTGCAGATTACTTCTCTGGTCTTGCTTTAGGTCTTTTTGAAGATGCCGATGAAAATAAAATAAATATCAATAGTATTAGTTTAACTACAACAGTAGGAGAGGAAAAGTTTGGTGGAACCAAGTTTGTAAATGAGTATTTCCAATCAAAAGATCCAAATGGAGCGGCTTATATCAACGCATCAAGTACCATCCTTTCTCCAAATGAAACAAGAGGATCGATTATATCTGTATTTAAACAAAAAATAAAATTATTCGCCTCTCGTGAAAACTTATCAGAAATGTTATCTTATAGTGATTTTACTTTAGAAGAAATTGGTGAGAAGAAAACAGCTGTATTTATTATCATTCAAGATGAAAAGAAAACACTACATCCACTTGCTACAATCTTTATTAAACAATGTTATGAAACATTAATTGATGTAGCGCAAAAACATGGTGGTGCGCTTCCAATCCGTACGAACTTCTTATTAGATGAGTTTGCAAATATGCCACCTTTAAAAGATGTTACAACGATGATTACAGCTGCTCGTTCAAGACAAATTCGTTTTACAATGATCATTCAAAACTTTGCACAGCTAAATCAAGTTTATGGTAAAGAAAATGCAGAAACAATTAAAGGTAACTGCGGTAACATTATTTATTTAATTTCAACTGAACTTGCTGCTTTAGAAGAAATATCAAAACTATGTGGTGAGGTTAAGAGTAAAAAAGATGACAAAACAGCCTCTACTCCACTTGTTACCGTTAGTGATTTACAACGTATGAAGCAGTTTGACCAAATTGTACTTCGTATGCGTTCTCAACCATTTAAGACTCATTTTGTTCCGGATTTCCAAATTGATTGGGGTAAAAAATATGAATTAATTGGTTATCCAACTAGAGAGAAAAAAACAGTAGAAGTATTTGATATTCGTGATTTTGTTAAGGAAAGAAAGAAACAAAAACTATTTGAAATGATGCATGGACCAGACATAGAAACTCCTTCTTCTTTACCAAGTGGAAGTTCTTCATCAAATAGAGCTCTAGGAAGTAATCCACTTAAGCCATCTACAAACTCAAGAATAGAAAATAAGGGAATGAATGATGATTTTGATGTGGATGCCTTAGTAAAGAAGATTGATGCAAAAATTGCTCAATTAGAAGCAGAAGAAAAAGCTGAAAAAGAAAAGAAGGCCGCAAAAAAGGTGTCTATGTCTAATCCAGATACTGCAAAGGAAGAAAGACCAACTTTATTAAATTCAACTTTCAATCATGTAAATAAAGAAATAGAGAAAAAAGAAGAAAAGCCAAGTATTTTATCTTCTACTTTTACAAAACAACAAGATAATACTTTCAATGATAAAACGGTAGAACAAAAAGTAGAGCCAAAGGTGGAAAAACCAACTATCTTAGGTTCAACATTCACAAATTCTAATATAGAAAAACAAGAAGAAAAAAATAGAGTAAAACCATCTTCTATTTATAAGGAAACTTCTTCGGTTGAACCTGTTACAGAAACTAAAGAAGAAAAAGAAACAATAGATATCGATGCTTTATTAAGTAAAATTAATTCTAAATTGGAAGAGGAAACAAAAGAAGAACAAAAGAAAGAACCAGTCACTCCAACGGTAAAACCATCTTCTATCTATGAAGGAACAGTGGAACCATCGGATATTAGAATTGATTATTCCAAAGAAGACGATATAAGCAAAACTCCTGTAACTCCATCTATAGAAACACCACATAAAAA
>CAZWZO010000079.1:0-4846 GCA_964638525.1 uncultured Muribaculaceae bacterium
TCTGTTTGTGATGCCCCAAGGACAACAGTGATTAATTCTAAATTGTTTTTTGAACTAGCTGCAATTAAACAATTTTTAGCTTGACTAGTATATCCTGTTTTTATACCAATTGCATATTTGTAATAATATTTGCTAGAATCAATAATCAAACTATTTATGTATAGAATTAAAAAAGCATATAAAACATTTAAAAGTCCAAAAGAAAAACCCCCCAATACTACAATAAACATATTAATAACAAGCATGCTTTTACTATAAGATATCTTTTTATATTTATATAAAATATTACTAATTACGTTTATTCCACCATTGTTAAAACCAAGTTTTACTATGTAACCATTTGTAAGACCACTTATTATTCCTATATAAATGGATAACAAGAAAAAATCATCACAATTTAAAGATAGAAATTTAGAAATAGGTAAAGAAAGTTTTACTAAAATTGGATAAGAAAGAGAAGCATAGATAATACTGATGGTTTGTTCCTTTGATAAGAAGAAGAAACTTAATCCTAAAAATAGAAAAGATAAAAGACTAAGAGTGAAAAAAGGGGGAATGTTAAAAGTATATTCAAGCAATACAGCTATACCATTGTTTCCTCCTAAAACAATTTTGTGAGGGGAGATAAATATATTAAATGATAGAGCCGCTATAAATAAAACAAGAGTAAGCAATAAATATCTTATTACCAACTCTTTTTTTCTAAACTTCATTACTCGGCTCCTAAAACTTCATAAGCATCGGTAACAATAAAAAAGGCGTCTTTATCAATAGCTAGAATAGCTTCTTTTAACTTAAAATATTCTTTAGTTGGAATAATACACATTAAAATACTTTGCTTTTTCTTTGTATATCCTCCTGCACCTTCTATTTCGGTTAACGTATGATCTAAGTGTTCTAAGATGTACTCTTTTACTCCATTTTTTTCTTCTGTAATAATATAGAAGGCCTTGCTATCCGATATACCTAAAACTACTTTATCAATTAGAATACTTGTTATATATAAAACAAGCAAAGCATAAAGAAATTTGGTTAATCCAAAAACAAAGATTCCACACATTAGGATGAGCCCATCTGTAAAAATAAGAGCCTGGCCTAAACTAATCTTAGCATACTTGGATGCAATTTGATTTAAAATATCTGTCCCACCTGTTGTATACCCAGCTTTAAAAACCAATCCTGTACCAAAGCCATATACAATAGATGCGAAAAGCATAACGAGTAGCATATCATTTGATTCAAAATGAATCCAGGTAACAAAGGATGCTGTGAGTTTTACAAAAAATGGATAGAGTAAAGAGCCTAATATGGAATGAATGGTTTTTTCCTTGCCCAAAAAAATATAACTAATCAATAACAAAAAAGTAGAAAGTAAAGCAATAATCAAAGAGGGTTCCCAACCAAAAAATCTTTTTAAAATAATGGCTATACCACTTACTCCACCAAATACAATATCATTAGGAAGAAAAAAACAATTGAAACTTACAGCAATCAAAAAGACACCAATTATTAATTCAATGTATCTTTTTACTCTGTATTTTTTATCAATTGCTTTAAAAAAATCTTCATTAAATTTAATTTTTTTTCTTCCAAAATTGAACATGTTAAGCTCGCTCCTTTAACTCACTTTCTATAAAAGCATCTAAATCTCCATCAAGTACTTTTGCAACATTACTTGTTTCGTAATTTGTACGATGATCTTTTATTAATGAATAAGGATGAAGAACATAACTACGTATTTGTGAACCAAACTCAATATTGCTTAGTTCTCCTTTTACATTTTTAAGTTCTTGATTTTGTTTTTCCATCTCAATTAATTTAAGTTTACCCTTTAAAATTTTCATAGCTGTTTCTTTATTTTTAATTTGACTACGTTCATTTTGACAGGTAACCACTATTTTTGTTGGCAAGTGTGTTATACGAACAGCACTATCCGTTGTATTGACACCTTGTCCACCACATCCACTCGATCTATAAACATCTATCTTTAAATCTTTCTCATCTATTTCAATGTTTATTGTATTATCAAACTCAGGAGTGACATCTACGGATGCAAAGGAAGTATGTCTTTTGTTATTAGCATCAAAAGGAGAAAGTCTTACTAAACGATGGACTCCTTTTTCACATTTCAAATATCCATAAGCGTAAGTCCCTTTTACAAGCATAGTTACAGATTTAATTCCAACTTCTTCTCCTGCTTGATAGTCAAGTAGTTCGTACTTATATCCTTTTTTTTCAAAATATCTCATATACATTCTATAAAGCATATTCGCCCAATCACAAGCTTCCGTTCCTCCTGCTCCAGAATGTATTTCAAAAATGCAATTCGATTCATCGTATTCATGGTTTAACAACAATAATGTTTCCAATTTAGAAATATCACTTTGCAACTTCTCCAAATCCAATTCTTCTAAAAAAGTAGGTTCTTCTTCTGCTAATTCTAATAAATCACAATCGTTTTGATACTCCTCTTTTACAGATTGCAACTTATCCGTGATATTTTTTAATTCTTTTAACTCTTTTATAACTTGCTCACTTTTTTCTTTATTATTCCAAAAATTTGGATCATTTTGCATTTTCTCTAATTCGTTTATTTTTTTTAATTTGTTATCCGTGTCAAAGTGACCTCCAAAGATCTTTAATTTTTTGTTCTGATTCTTCCAACACTTTATTTATTTCATATTTTTCCATAAACTCTCCTTTACATGTTTCCCTTATATTTATAAAGTTTTTTACATACCGGTGAATAATTAACATTGCTTATATCTCTTTCTTCACTTTCGGCAAGAGATTTTGTTAAATACATAGATTTTATTAACAAATCATAATCCCTTAATATAGGATTTTTAAATTCAGAAGATAAAATAGTTATATCTTTATAATAAGGTTTTATTTCTTCAAGTAATAAATCATCCAGTTCATTGTTTCCATTAAGAAAGATAGCTTTATTTTTTGATACAGTAGAAAGAGTAGACCTTCCATGACAATAGTTGTATTTATCGTGCACAATGGCAAGAGCAAGACCTGCTTCTGTCATAGTAGATTCTAAATATTTGCTCGCGCTGCTTGTATCATAACCACTAAATATTTCAATAACAGGAAACTTTTTCGAAAACTTATAATCACTTGGTGTAATTAGTTTGGTAAGTAAATCGTCCTCTCTTCCTAAATAGTAATCTAATAAAATGCTACAAGGAATTAGAGTAGACGCTAAAGAAATAAAACTCTTTTCTTTGGCGTAAGTACTTTTATACTGCAAACAAGTTACATCATTTAATTTCTCATCGTTATTTGTAAATAAATATTTTTTTAAGTGATTCGAAAAGGACAAAGTTACACCTTGGTTGTTTCCGCTATAACTACAAGCCATGACATTTGTAAAACCATCATTATTTCTATAAAGCATATCACGTGGTTCACTATTAATCGTAACAATCCCATTCTTTTTATTTAGAACTTTAGCTGCAAATTCGCTTACTACAGAAGAGCCACCTACTCCTGTTAGAATTGTTGGCTTATCTAGTAAAGACAGTTCATATTTTATATGTTCTAAATCCGTAATTGAAAGTGAATCCTCTACTCTTTTTTTCAATAATGAAAAAGTTTCATGCATACTATCGTTCATAAATCTCACCTCTTTTGTTTTCTCTATTATTATAACTTAGTTTTAAAAAAAAAGATATGCTTGGCATACCTTATTTGTTTGTTTTTTGTTTCATAGTAATAAAACTCTGAATAAATTCACTTGTTTTTTCTACTCCAAGAGCATCTACATTTAGTACCAAATCGTAATTATCAAAATCATACCAATTGCGATTTGTGTAATATTTATAATGTTTTGCTCTTTTCTTATTGGTTTTCGTGATTGTACTTTCTGCCTTTTCTTTATCTATATGATAATATTTTGTTACTCTTTTTATTTTGCTAGGCATATCGCTGTATAAGAAAACTTTAATAACATTTTTATTCTTTTCTAATATGGCATCCGCACATCTTCCTACAATTACACAAGAATCTGTTTTTGCTAAATCTTTTATTACTTTTTCTTCAGCTATAAATAAACGGTCATCATTATTATCTTTATACTTCGCACTTACAAGTTTTTGATCATTTTTTTCAATATATTCTTCTGACAAACCTGATTTTTTACTAGCTAAAGTAATCAATTCTTTATCATAAAAATTAATATTTAATCTTTCAGCAAGTAGTTTTCCTACATAGCGTCCTCCACTTCCATATTCACGGGAAATGGTAATAATAATTTTGTTTTTACTTGTAATTGTATTGTTTTTGTATTCTTCTTCTTGCTTTTCTTCTTTGGCATCTTGTGATAATTTAACATACTCAGATCTAAAAATTAAAATAGCAATCAAAAAGGTTAAACTATCAGAAATAGGGCCTGCTTGTAATACTCCCATAAGGCCTTTTTTACAGCCTATTGATAAAATGCATGCGATAGGAATAAATAAAATAATTTGTCTTATAAAAGATACCATGGTTGCTTTTTTTACGTTTCCTAAAGATTGAACAACAATAGAAGTTGTCATTTCTAAAAAGTTTAATCCCATAACAAGTAAAAAAGTATGACATAACGTTACGGCAAATTCTAAAAATAATTTATAGTTCGGATCCTTGTTAGATATGAAGATACTCACGATTTCTTTTGGGAACAAATAAAATAAAAGATTAAAGACAATACCAACGATTAGGTTGATAAATAAAACTCTTTTAAGGGTTTCTCTTACTCTTTCATATTTGCCCGCACCATAATTGAATCCAATAATTGGTTGCGCTCCAATAGAGATTCCTAATATTTTTGAAATATAAATACTATTAATTTTAGAGA
>CAZWZO010000080.1:0-4835 GCA_964638525.1 uncultured Muribaculaceae bacterium
CTAGTTGCAATTAATGTATCTCCCTCGTATCCAATATTTGACTCAATAATCTTCTTTAAGTATGTATTTTCTTCTTTACAAATTCCTCTTTTTACTTTACCGTTTTCTGATAAGGTATTTTTTACAATGTATCCAGCCATTGCAAAGTGATAGGAATCCACTTCTACTTGATCCATATATTCTTTTACCTTTTTAAAAGCATCCAATCCATAAAAATCATCAGCATTTATTACGATAAAGTTGTCTTTAACTCTATCTTTACAACACAAAATAGCGTGTGCCGTTCCCCATGGTTTTTCTCTTGTTTCTGTTAGTTCTATATTTACAAATTTCTTTATATCTTGAAATACATATTCTACTTTTATTTTTCCTTCTATTCTTTTTCCTACTGTTTCACGAAACAAATCATAGTTTTCTTCTTTTATAATAAAAATTACTCTATCTATTCCTGCTCTTATTGCATCATAAACCGAATAATCCAAAATAAATTCTTGATTTGGTCCAACAGGTTCGACTTGTTTTAATCCACCAAAACGACTACCCATTCCAGCAGCCATAATTACTAAATCCATATTTTTCCTCCTATGACTCTAAAGTAAAGTCTTCTAAACCGTTTTCTCTTAATATTTTACTTACTTGTTCTTTTCCTTTGTCAAGGGTATCACTGCATTCTTTTGCAAGATGCATGGCTTCACTATATTTTTCTATAGCTTGATCTAAATCTACTTCTCCGCTTTCTAAAAAACGTACAAGTTCTTCTAACTTTAATAATTTATCTTCGAACTTTTCTTCCTTATTCTCCATCTTTTTTCTCCTTTGTTTCTTTCTTTATTTCTTCACTTTTTGCTTCCTTGTAATCTTTTGTCAATTTCGTTAATAAATCGTTTACTTTATTTAAATCCATATTGCCGTCTGTATTTAAATCATAAAAGTCGGTTCTTTTTGTCTTAATCATTCTCTAACACCTCTTTTACCTCTGCTTTTATCTTTCCTTCATAAACTTCTACTTCTATTAAATCCTTTTGTTTTATTTCTTTTAAGCTTTTTATACATTTATCCTTGCTTCTTACCACAGCGTAGCCTCTTTTTAAGGAGTCAAGTGGATTTAACAGTTTAATCTTACTTATTAATTTATCCAAAACATTTTCTTTTTTATAAAGATAATTTTTAATGTATGTCTCTAGTTTTTCAATAGAAATATCCAATCTTTGTTCTTTGATCTCATAAATATGCATTGGATTTTTAAGTACATAACTTTCTTTTATTTTCTTTATACGTAAAGTATACGAATCAAGTAAATTGTTTATGCTTTTATTCATACGAATTTGTAATTGATTCATATGATTGATGACATCTACTAAATTTGGTACAGCTCGTTCCGCTGCGCCTGTTGGTGTTTCTGCTCTTAAGTCTGCCACAAAATCACTAATGGTAAAATCAATTTCATGTCCAACTGCACTAATAATTGGTGTTTTAGCTTTATAAATAGCATAGGCAACCATTTCTTCATTAAAGGCCCACAAATCTTCGATACTTCCTCCACCTCTACCTAAAATAATGGTATCTAGACCATAATTATCAGCAATTTCTAAGTTTCGAACAATATCCTCTTTGGCTCCTTCTCCTTGAACAAGGGAAGGAAACAAAATCACTTCACATAAAGGAAATCTTCTTTTTATTGTAGATAAAATATCTTTAATTGCCGCTCCAGTAGGTGCTGTAATTACTCCTACTTTTTGCGGAATACGAGGAACAGGCTTTTTATGAGAAGCATCGAAAAGGCCTTCCTTTTCTAGTTTTTCTTTTAATTGTTCAAAAGCAATGTGCAAATCCCCTAGTCCATCTTCCAACATTTCTTCTACATAAATTTGATAATTTCCTGTCGATTCAAAAACACTTATTCTACCTCTTACTAACACTTTCATACCATCTTTAGGAAGAAAAGGCACTTTTTTAGCACTGGATGCAAACATAATAGCATTGATTCTAGAGTTTTCATCCTTTATCGTAAAATAAAAATGTCCCTTAGAATGGGCTTTAAAGTTAGATATTTCTCCTTTTAAATACACTTGGTTTAAGTTTCGATCGTTATCGATTTGAAACTTAATATATCTTGTTAACTGGGTTACAGTTATATAATTATTCACCTTGTATCTCCTCGTTATGGAAAATATTATCTAACACACCATTTAGCATTTTTGTTACTTTTTCATCACTATATTTCTTTGATAGTTCTAAAGCTTCATTGATTGCTACTACACATGGGGTTTTTGTGTAAACAAGTTCATAAATTCCTATACAAAATATAGCTTTGTCCACTTTATTCAAACGATCCAAAGACCAGTTTTCTAAATATTTATCGGCTAAAGCTGTAATTTCTTTTTCATATTTTATACAACCATTTACCAAATCATTTAAAAAATCATTTTCCACTTCATTTTGTTCTTTGATTAAAGAAGGAATATCGTATTCCAAATTGCTTGTTGAAAGAATATAAACTTGATATAAAACTTTCATAGCGTCTTCTCTAATTTCACTTCTGTTTTTCATAATATCACCTATTAAAATTTTATCATAAAATAAAGTAAAAGTCATTAACTAGTTTTATTTAAATTAAAATAGGCATCGCTTACTCGTTTTGATATTCTTTTTGTTGTATTTGCTGTATAATTGTAGCTTCCTTTTTCATAGGAAATATCAGGAGAAGTTACGACAATTGACATCGTTGGATTGGTAGAAGGCGCGTATCCTATAAAAGCTGTAGAAATAGTAGCCGTATCAATAATTCCATCTAAATTTGTATCTAAAAAACTTTGAGACGTTCCGGTTTTTCCCGCTGGAGAATATTTTTTATCTATATAATTATGTCCAATTCCATAGCTTGCATTCATAACAGCATAAAATCCCTTATGAACTCGATCGATATACTTTTTTTCACTCGGAATTTGATTTAAAGCTTTTGGTTTTACTTCGTAGAGTTGGCTACCAATAAAATGACTGCTTGTTTCTTTATGTACTGCTTTTAATAAGTGTGGTGCGTATCTTGTTGTTTTATTCGCAAGTGTAGAGATATACTGAGAAAGTTGAATGGGTGTATACGTTTCATATTGCCCCATAACATAATCCAAAATAAGACCCGATTGATTGTCTTTTCCTTGGTATCCTAAAGATTCAATAGGTAAATCAATTCCCGTTTTTACTCCTAATCCAAAAGCATGATACATCGTACGATATTTTTCAAATACACTTTTATCAATTTGAAAAGGCATGTTATAAGAATATTTGTATCCCGCTACTTTCATAGCTGTTTTAAACTGATAAACGTTTGAAGAAAGAGCTAAAGCTTCAATATCATTGATTCTTCCTAAATTCTTCCAACTGCATTTTTTGGTTGTAGCCTTTACTTTGATACAGCTATCATAAAAGTATTCACCTATATGGATGGCTTTTTCGTTATAGCCAACTAAAATAGAAGCTCCTTTTACCACCGATCCTACTGTCATGGGATTGGTAAGTACACCTGATGTAAAATCAACGGTTTTGTAGTTATTTTGTTTTCCAATGGCACGCCTTCCAGCCATAGCTAAAACTTCTCCATTATTGGGATTGCTTACTACTACAAAACTTTTATCATAGTACTTCGTATTTAATTGTTTTTTTGTTTTAATGATCTCATCATTTAATATTTTTTCGGCTTCTTGTTGTAAAGAAATATCAATACTTAACACAATGTCTTTTCCTCTTGTTCCTTCTTTTATCTTTTTTATAGTTCCGTCTGAAGCAATTTTATACTTAGCTTTCGTACCTTTTAATATCTCCTCATATTCTTCTTCCAAATAAGAAAGTCCAACGATATCTCCAAGATCATATCCCTGTTTTAAATATTCTTGTTTCTTTTCCTTAGGAATTTCTCCTATTTTTCCAAGTATTGTCTTAAACGTATCACCATATAAATATTCTCTTTCCCAAGATATATCCACATAAAAACCAGGATACAAATCATTGTGCTCTGCTAAAAAAGCATACTCTTTTTCCGTTACTTCCTTTTTTATAATTTTATTATCATAAGAATAGCCTTGATGCATTAAATAGTACAAATAAGCCGCACTTTTATCCTCTGTACTCATACTATTTAATTCCTGCTTTGTAATGCGTGCTATTTTCAAGTTATAGATATCTTCTGTAGTTAATTCTCTTGTTTTTACTTTGTTTAACTCACTTGTAGAGACTTTTTTATCTACCTCTTCTTTATGGATTAAATAATAAAACTCCTTTAAGTTTCTTTCCGTTATTTTTTCATAAGGAAGAGATAAAAAAGCACTGACTTGATAAGCAAGATTCACTTCTTTTTTTACAGATATGTTTTTTGTTTTTCTGTAATAGATTGTTTCCACTGCCTTATTATCTACTAATAACTTATAATTTCGATCATAAATTCTTCCTCTAGGAGAAGAAGTTGTATTCATATATACATTGGTAAGAGAAGAAAGCAAATTTTGATAATGTGTGTTTTTTAAAACTGTCATAGAAAAAATTCGATATAAAATGATAACAAAGAAAAGAATAATAACAACACCTACTATGTTATACTCCATTCCCACTCTTTTCTTTTTTAAAATTTTTTCCATAAAATCACCATTATTATTTTGTATCATTTTTTTTAAATTATTTAATAAAATATATTAGTAAGAATTTATAAAAAAATTGTTATATATTGTTATTAAAAAAATACGAAGGTGAAAAAATGAATTTATTAATAAAGAATTATATTTCAAAATTAACTGCGAAAGATGTAATAAGTTTGTGCAAAAAGAAAGGTATAAAAGTTAGTGAAA
>CAZWZO010000081.1:0-4808 GCA_964638525.1 uncultured Muribaculaceae bacterium
TTTAGGTATTCATCATATTTTTCTTTTATGCCATTTGAATTGAATGAATCTACTTCTATACTATAGCTATCGTTAAACTGAACCATCGAATTTAAATTGGAAATTCTTTTTTGCTTGTTTTTTTGTTGGTAACATATAATTTTGAATTTGTAATATGGATTAGGGTTTGAAATTTAAAATATTTTTGTTATAATGGAAAAAATGATATAAGTATTGGAGTGGTAGTATGATAGGCACAAGTAGCTATAAAAATTGGAAGTCTAGTGAATTTATTACTTACTCTATATCAAAGGACAGGGGACAAAAGGCCGGATATAATAGAAGAGTATTTTTACCGCTTGCTCTTTTTTCAGAAAAAACAAAAGAAGAAAATGAGTACATAAAGGATTATTATGAGAATGTACTTAGAAAATTAGATCCTTATGAAGTTTACGAAAATTTAAATGGCTCGGTTTTGTTGTCTTATGAAGCAGAAGGAAAATTATCGCATCGCCATATAGTAGCATCTTGGTTGGAACTTTTTTTAGGAGTGGAAATTCCTGAATTAAGTGCGAATGGAAAAGATATCAAATTAGAAGGGGAGAATCATGAAAAAATAAAAGCACAATTAAAGGCGATTATTAAGGATAAAGAAAATTTACATGGATTTGATTCTATTCAGGCTGCCTATTTATACAACCGTATATTAAGATTAAAAGAGGCTTCAAAAAAGGCTCCTCAGTTTGAAAGGTTATGTGCGGACTCTGTTTGCAAGTATAAAGAAAAAATAAAAAAAATCGAAGGCAAAGAAATGTAAAGATAAATAGAATTTTATAAGAAGTTTATATTTTGTATTGACTTCTTTTTTTATTATACATATAATGTGTATATGAACATATATTCATATAAGGAGGATAAAATGAGCGAAACAAGCAATACAAATGATGCAGAGTTAAAAAGAATAATGGATAAGATACCAAACGATGATTTTATAATCAATATGGCAGAGTTATTTAAAGTGTTTGGTGATTCAACTCGAGTAAAAATCATAGCGGCTTTAATGGAAAAAGAGTTATGTGTTTGTGATTTAGCGTATATAATTCATGCTTCACAATCTGCGGTTTCTCATCAATTACGAATTTTAAAACAGTCCAAATTAGTAAAGTACAGGAAAGAGGGACAATGCATATTTTACTCCCTAGATGATACACACGTTGAAGAAATTTATAGGAAAGGATATGATCACGTTGAAGAAATATAATTTTCATGTAAACGATATTGATTGCGCAGCGTGCGCACTAAAAATGGAAGAGGAATTAAAAAAAGATAAACATTATGAAAATGTATCTTTAAATTTTGGAAAGTTAAAGTTAAGTTTTGATACAGATATGGAGGAGCACGATGTAAAAAACTATACAGAAAATATTATTAAAAAGGTTGAACCTGACTGTACGATAACACTAGAGGAAAATAAAAAAGAAGCGTCTTATTTTCAAGATATTTTACGCTTATTTATAGGTGTAGCGTTGTTTTTCTTCTCTTTCTTATTTCATGGTGTTTTAAGAGAAGTATTCGTTATTGTTTCTTATATTACTTTGCTTTATAAAGTAGGGACAAAAGCTATTAAATTATTACCAAAACTTATCTTGGATGAAAACATTTTATTAGTAATCTCTTGTTTTGGTGCCTATTTAATTGATAAGAAGTCTGAGGGACTTATGGTAATCGTTCTTTATGAAATAGGTAAAATTTTAGAATCACGTGCCATTAATAATACTAGAAAATCAATTGCATCTTTAATGGAGATCGCTCCTGTTTCTGCGAATATAAAAAAGAACAAAGAAATTATAGAAGTAACGCCTTATGACATTCATGTTGATGATGTCGTTGTTGTAAAATTAGGAGAAAAGGTTCCTGTAGATGGAATTTTGCTAAGTAAAAGTGCAAAACTAGACGCCTCTTCTTTGACAGGGGAAAGCAAGTTAGTTGAATTAAAGAAAGATAGTGAAGTTTTATCCGGAAGCATTAACATGGCTGAAACTTTTGAGATGCGTGCTACTAAGGTATATAGTGATAGTACAATCAGTCAAATTTTAAATTTGGTTGAGACGGCTAGTAGTAAAAAAACAAAGGCAGAAAACTTTGTAGAGAAGTGTGCAAAAATCTATACACCTATTGTAATCATTTTGGCCTCACTTTGCTTTTTACTTCTTCCAAGTTTTTTAAACGTATCGTATACAGAAAGTTATTATCGAGCACTTTCATTCTTAGTTATTGCTTGTCCATGTGCAATTGTGATTTCGGTTCCACTTAGTTATTTTTCGGGAATTGGCCGTGCTAGTAGTGAAGGAATTTTAGTAAAAGGAAGTACATATTTGGATATGGCTCGTAAAATAAATAAAATTGTATTTGATAAAACGGGTACGATTACAACAGGTTCTTTTGAAGTTGTAAATGTAGTAAGTACAAGTAAGTACGATAAAGAAGATATTTATAGACTTATTTATTTAGGAGAGTCTTATTCTACGCATCCGATTGCAAAATCAATTCTTTCTTACAAAAAAATAAAAAACAAAGAAGAAAAGCTTCAATCTATAAAAGAAGAGACGGGATTAGGTATTTCTTATAAATTAAAAAAACATACTTATAAAATTGGAAATAAGGATTATGTAAAAAATGATATTAAAACGGAAAATACAAGTATCTTTATCAGTAAAGATGATGAAGTAATTGGTTATGTTGAGTTAAAAGATATTATAAAAAAAGATAGTAAGGAAGCCATTTCAGAATTAAAGGCATCTGGCATTCTTACTTATATGTATACAGGGGATAAGAAAGAGGTAGCTTCGGATGTGGCAAAACAGTGTGGCGTGAACTCCTTTGAATGTGAACTTCTTCCAAAAGACAAGTATACAAAACTGGAGAAGCTTATTAAGAAGAACGAAAAAGAAAAATACGTTGTTTTCGTAGGAGATGGTGTAAATGATGCACCTGTTCTTGCCCTTAGTGATATTGGAATTTCCATGGGGCTTAAAGGAAGCAATGTTGCGATCGAGGCGAGCGATATAGTTATTATGCGTGATTCTCTTACTAAGATAAATCGTTTTATAGCTATTTCTAAATATACAAATAAAATCATTATAGAAAATTTACTTTTTGCCTTTTTTATTAAGATTTTATTTCTTATTTTAGCTGTATTTGGTCTATCTCAAATGTGGGAAGCTGTTTTTGCAGATGTAGGGGTAACTTTGCTTACTATTTTGAACACATTAAGAATATTAAAAAAATAAGTTAGGAGTTGTATCCTTTCTTTTTTTTTGGTATAATTGCAATAGTAGAGAGGAAGAGAAAAATGAGTAAGTTAAAAGAAATATTGGGTTCTGTTGATAAGAAATTATGGATATATTTAGGTATTATTTTAGCAATAGCGATAATTGGAATCGTGGTTTCTGTAATTACTTATAATATCAATAATTCCAACTTATCCTATACGGAGGTTGAAAAGAAATTAGAAAGTGCTGCTAGAAAGTATTATGCAGATAATTCTAATTTATTACCTAAAAAAGATGGGGGAGAAGTAACCATCCGTGATGGAAAATTAAGCGATGAGGGTTATATGAAACCTATGGAAAAGATGATTAAAGATGCTTCTTGTAATGGTAAGGTTGTTGTAACTTTAAATAATAAAAAGTATAAATATACACCTTATTTAGATTGTGGCAAAGAGTATCAAACAAAAGAAATGTATAAACGTATTAAAGAAGAGAACGTAGTAGAAGAGGGTTCGGGTCTTTATCAAAGTGACACAGAATACGTTTATCGAGGAGAAGAAGTAAATAATTATTTAAAATTTGATGATAAGATTTTCCGTATCATAAAAATAAATCAAGACAATTCTATAAAATTAATATTGGATGATTCCTATACAGAAAAAGAGTATCCATGGGACAATCGTTACAATGCAGATGCGAAGTTTAGCTATGGATATAATATTTATGAAAAAAGTAGACTAAAAGAAGAATTGGATTCTGTTTATGAGAAAGAAGATTTTTTAACGGATGCCAGTAAAGAAGATTTGGTTCCTATGAATTTATGTATAGGTGCTAGAGGGGAAAATGAATCAAAAACAGAAAAGGAAGTAGAATGTAGTAAAACACTTGATAATCAATATATTGGTGCGATTACTGCTTATGAATATATGAGAGCTTCGCTTGATGAAAAATGTACGTCTACACTTGCAAAATCATGTAAAAATTATAATTACTTGGTTTCAAATTTCAGTTATTGGACAATTACTGCTGATTCCATTTCCACTTATAATGCTTATTATGTGTATGGTTCTTTAAATGAAACAGAAACATCGGATCGTTCTTCTATTCGACCTGTTATTACTATTAGTAGTGATGTTATGTATGAAAGTGGTGATGGTAGTATAGATCATCCATTCGTGGTAAGATAAAAGTATAGCAAATGCTATACTTTTTTATATGTCTATTTGAATATGATACGTCTCTACCCATAAATCAATTTGATACAAGTAAGCAATAAGCTGAGGCCTTGTCATTAGTTGACCAAACCAAGGAAGCAAATCATCTTGATCTTGGTATAACAATTCTTTTAATTTTTCCTCATCAAATAGTTTATGTAAAATACTATTTTTATTTAAAAGTCTATCTTCCAATAACTCTTTTACTTTTCTTAAGAAAACTGGGTTATGTGTTTTAGGATATGGATTTTTCTTTCTATAGCAAACTTCCTTTGGAAGAATATCCTTAAATGCCTCTCGTAGTAAGTATTTCTCTTCTTTATTTTTGTATTTGTATTCAAAA
>CAZWZO010000082.1:0-4788 GCA_964638525.1 uncultured Muribaculaceae bacterium
CCACCCATTCCAAGTACAAGTAAAACCAAAACAATTACGAAACCAATTAACCCCTTATTTGTTTTCTTTTCCATAATTCTCACTCCTATTCTTGAAACTATCTTAACATTTACCCCCCCCCACTTGGTCAAGAATTTCCGACATTTTTCCACACGATTTTTTAACTTGACGTAAACCTATTTAAGACTATCATAACTATTTATTGTTTTCAAAAAGGCTTTGCTTTTTAAATAAAGACCCGTATATTTATCATAGTATAAATCCAAAAACTCATTTATTTCTTTTTTTATCTCTTCACTCACTGTAATTTTTGTTACCTTTTCTAAGTCTACATAATAATACATCCTAAGCAATTTAATTACCTTTTGATCATATATTTTATCTTCTGTGCTTGTGCATTCTTCACACAAGTATCCACCCGCATCCACACTAATAGTTAGGATATTGGTATTTCTTCCGCATAAAGTACAACCATCCAAATAAGGCATAACACCAAGCACTTCTAATAATTTAATTTCTACAATATTTGTAATAATAAGCGGATCCATTCCTTCTTCTATTTTTAAAAGTGCCTGTTTTAACAGATCAAACAATATCTCTTCACTTTGTTTAGTCGTTTGAACCACTAAATCAACCAAATAAGAAACGTAACTGATCTTTTTAATATCACTTTTAATCGTTCTAAAACTGTTTTCTATATCTACACTTATTAAAGTAGATAAGGAATCCTCTTTATAATAAAGCTGAAAATATCCGAAAGAGAGTTTGGTGCTGACAGAACGCAATTTACTTTTTAGACTTCTTGCTCCTTTTGCCATAACACCAATAATACCATGTTCTTTTGTATATACATTTATGATTTTACTCGATTCACTGTAGTTGGTCTCACTAATGACAATTCCTTCTACCTTTTCTATTTGCATACTTTCACTTCTTCTCTTTTATTTTCTGTAAAAAAAGAAAATATTTAACATCTCCTGTTTCTTTAAATAATTTCCATAATAAACTTTCCATAAGATCACCTAACTATATATTGGTCATCTTCTTTTTATTTTATTCAAAATCTTTAAAACCAAGTTCTACTAAATACTTTTCTCTTTCTCTCCAATTGTTAATTGTTTTTACATACGTTTCCAAATAAACTTTTTTTCCTAAAAAGGCTTCCATATCTTTTCTTGCTTTCATTCCAATGTTTTTAAGCATCTGTCCGTTTTTTCCTATAATAATCTTCTTTAAGGAATCACGATCCACTATAATAACCGCACTGATATTTACGATTTCTTTTTCTTCTTCTATTTGTTCTATATAGCAAGTAACAGCATGAGGTACCTCTTCTTTGGTAAGTCTAAGAACTTTTTCTCTCAATAGTTCAGAAAGCATAAATTCCCTAGATACAAGTGTTACTTCTTCTTTATCATAGTACATAGCAGAGTCATTTAAATAAGGAAGAATGGCTTTTTTCAAAGCATCGACGTTGTCGCCTTTTAACGCAGATATAGGAACAATCTCTTTAAAATCATATAGATCTTTTACAGAATCAATAATTCCAAGTATTTTTTCTTTTGGAATTCTATCTACCTTATTTAAAACCAAAATGACGTTTTTCTTTTCTTCTTTCAGATTGTTTAATATAAACAAATCTCCCTTACCAATGCCTTTTTCTACATCAACCAAAAATAAAACCAAATCTACTTGTTCTGTCATAATATAGGCTTTTTTATTTAACATATTGCCCAACTTATTTTTTGGCTTATGTATACCAGGTGTATCTATAAATATAATTTGACATTCTTCATCCGTATAAATACCTTGTATAATATTTCTTGTCGTTTGAGCTTTTGAAGAAGTAATCGCTACTTTTCTTTCTAAAATCTCATTTAACAATGTAGACTTTCCTACATTGGGTCTTCCTACTAAACTTACGAATCCACACTTCATCTTTTACTTCCTCCATTTTGTCTTTTTGTATATATTTTTGCTTCCTCTATAGCACAGGCTGGTAATGGCACCCCACTTTGGAAAACTTGTGCTTCTAAATTTATATCTTTTGTTATATCTCTACCTTTTCTTTTTATAGAAAATTCTCTTAGAAATTGATCAATAGAAGCAAACACAGGATCTTTTATATCTATATTTTCTATTTCCTGTTTTGTAAGATAATCCATGTCTTGATAAAACTGAATGACTTTTTCTTCTTCCATATCGTGACAAAATTCATCTATAAGCTCGTCCGGATTTTTTCCATAGTACATTTTCTTTATCTTATTTTCTCCTATGATCTTTGTAAGAATCTTAGCCACTTGCATACCAAAAGGGTATCCAACTCTATACAAGCCTTTCTCCCAAGAGAGAATCATTCTTCCTTCATTTACTAAAAAAGCAGATAAATATTCCGTAAAAGCTTCGTTGATCCCTCTTCCTACTTCAATTACTTCGTTTTCATCAAAACAAAACTGTAAAAAACCAGTTGTAACTCTTTTGCCTATTTCTAAATTATAATTTATTAAATGATTCATCTCATGCATAAGTAACAAAATAGGCATGTCCTGCTTAGAAAAATACAAAGTACTTTCTATTTTTTTCATATCGACTCTTATGGATGGTCCTACTTTAAATGTTTCGTCCTCCAAAAAACGATATTGTTTCAAATTAGTAAGCATTCTCTTTTTATCTACATAAGGTTCTTTAAGTAATACTTCTATACACTTATAGATGTTTGACACTCTATTTTCTCTTATGTTTTTTACCAAGTTTTTATATTCTTGTTCTTCATGAAATTTAATTTTATCCTTTAACCTCATATTTTTTCTTAATAAAGTCACTTCTTGTTGTAATAAATTTTCTACCCTTACTTGTTGCAATTGCTCGTTTTTGCTTTCCATACTTTTTCTCCTAAAACAACTGTAATATCTTTGGTAAAAAGATAAGGATTCCTATAATAAGAGCTGTGATGGCTCCTATTAATACTGCAGCAGCGGAAGAGTCTTTGGCTATTTTTACTAAAGGATGCAAATCAGGCATAGCTACATCACAAACTGCTTCTACAGCTGTATTTATAAGTTCAAGACTTACTACCAATCCAATACAAAAAACAACACAAATCCATTCCATTTTACTAATTTTAAAAAAGAAGCCCAATCCTACTGTAACTATAGTAATAATAAAATGGCTAATCATACTTTGTTCGTTTTTTAAAGCATACCCAATTCCTGCAAAACAATACTTAAAATTATTGATTTGCTTTTTAATTCCTAAGCCCTTATTTCTACTCTTTTGTAATCCCGAATTCATCTAAGGCCTCCTCTTGTTTTTGAAACATAACTTTTTCCTCTTCTTTGTTTTGATGATCATATCCAAGCAAATGATAGACACCATGAACCGCTAAGAAGCATATTTCTCTTTTTAAACTATGTCCATATTCCAAAGCCTGCGCTTTTGCCTTATCTACAGAAATGTAAATATCTCCAAGCACACGATACATCGAAGCATTTACTAAAGTATCTTCATCTTCCAAAGCAAAGGAAATAACATCCGTTTCTCTATCTATGTTCCTATACTCTTTATTGATTTCATGAATTCTCTTATTATCTGTAAAAATAATATTTAAAATCGGATTTTCTATTTTTTCTTTCTTTAAAACAAATTCTACAATTTCTTGAACCAAAGTACTATATTCTACTTCTTCTTTATATGTATTAAAAACTTCTACCATACTTTTACTTTCTCCTTATATTACAAATAAATATACACCAAGTGCTACTAACAATAATATTGTTAGTATATTTAAAAACACAGCACTCCTAAATATACCAGGAAGTGTATCAGCAATTTTATCTATAATCTTATAAATAAAATACCCTAAAACTCCACCAATACAATTAAGAAGAATATCATCGACATCAAAGCTTCTTCCTATCATCATTTGTGTAAGCTCTATAGACAAAGAGGAAAGCAAGGTCAAGAAAAAAGCAATCCACAAATTCTTAGGTTTTAAATAAATACTAGTAAGAAGTCCAAAAGGAATGAACAATAAGATATTCCCACATACGTTTTTAAAAAACAAACGACTTCCTAAAGAATAACGTGTAATTTCCTTAAATGGAACAAAATTATTATGAGTAAAATTACTAACATCTTGAAAAGTAACAACTTGGAACAAACACAAAATATAAATCATAAAAAAGAGCATAAGTAACTCTTTGTATAAAACAATGTGTTCTCTATTTTTAATCAAATAGGTAAGCCTTAAAGAAACCATAACAATAACTGATATGAATATCATAGGCCACGTTGTTTGCATGACTCCCTGAATTGTATTATGCAATGGATCGAACATTAAGACACCTCTTTTTGTATTTTATCATTTATTTCTTTCATACTTTCATGAATTTCTGAAAAAGCAGTTATATCTTCACAAACTTTATAAAACACTTCTATATCTATTGTACTATTATTTTCTTCTTTTTTCAAAACCTTTTTCGAAATTATGTATTCATTATCTTTAAAGTTCTTTTTTATTTTCTCATCGGCTCTTTTTATAGCTTCATTTAAGGCATTCTCTGCTTGAAAATGATATTTTTTCACCTTTAGTTCTTCTCTTTTAGAAATCTTGAAAGAAAGAGGCAAAAGTCTAGAGGAAACTCCTTTTATATCCTCGTCTTTGTATTCTTTATAAGAAGAGAAAAAAGCAAAATCTTTATTTAAAAATTGTAATTTCAATATGGTCTTTTTTCTTCCTGTCTTTTTTTCTTCTTTATAAGATTTAGGCAAACTCACCTCGTACAGATC
>CAZWZO010000083.1:0-4705 GCA_964638525.1 uncultured Muribaculaceae bacterium
GTAACGAATATGCTTCGAAATTACTTAATGTCTCCAATGATGTAGTAGTATATGATTTAATTAAGAAAGAAAAAGAATCGAAAGAAAGCTATACTGAAGAGGTGAGCAATTGAAAAAGAAAAGATTAAATTTAATATTACTTATATTAATTTTTGTACTTATTATTTGTTGTGGAGTATGTGTATATTTCTCTTATATTAAAAAAGAAAAAGTAAGTACAAAGAAAACGGAAGATACAATAGAGGGGTATGATTACCATTTGTATGATTCCGATTCCAAGGAATACAAAAAGTTATTCTATGAATTGAAAGATATTTTAAATGCAAGTTCGATCAATGAGGAAGAATATCTTAAGGTTATTTCTAAGATGTTTGCTATGGATTTTTATACTTTACAAAATAAAATTTCCAATGATGATATTGGAGGAGTAGAATTTGTATATAGTAAGGTTGTAGATAATTTTAAGAGTAAGGCTAAAGACAGTGTTTATTTGTATCTAGAAAATTACTTAAACAATAAGAAAAAACAACAATTACCAGTTGTTAAAGATGTATTGGTTGATACGACGGAAGTTACTCCTTATACTTATTTAAATACAATAGATAAAAAAGCATATGGTGTAAAAATTCAAATCGAATATGAAAAGGATTTAGGGTATCCAACAGAAGCAACACTTTATTTTATTCATGATGGAAAGAAATTAGCTTTGGTAGAAGTCGCTTAGTTAAGTGGCTTCTTTTTTCTTTACGTAAAGTTATAAAATA
This sequence comes from uncultured Muribaculaceae bacterium, assembly GCA_964638525.1. Classification (GTDB taxonomy): domain Bacteria; phylum Bacillota_I; class Bacilli_A; order RF39; family UBA660; genus CALVUP01. The sequence goes on from CAZWZO010000083.1 coordinate 765, forward strand.
TAATTTGTATATTATTGTAAATTTACGGTTATGTGATATAATTACAATAGGTGATGATATGAAAAAATTATATAAAATAGTCTTTTCATTTATAAATACTTGTTTAGTTGCGTTGATGGTTATTACACTTGTGAATACAGATTTGCAAAGTAAAAATATAATCGTGAATAATCAAAATAACCAAAAACTAGTAAACAGCAATCAACTTACAAAAGAAACGGTTACTGTAACTATAAAGGAACACAAAGAAGAACAAAAAAAGGTAGTAGTGGTAAAACAAGAAAATCAAAATACACCTCAGGCAAAGAATGAGACAATCAAATCAGATAAAAAACAAACGGAATCAAAGAAAGTAGAAGAAAAAAAAGAAACAAAGATAGAACAAAAGAAAGAAACACCTGTTATAAAAGAAGAAATAACAAAATATAATGTACTTGAAACCTTTACAGGAACTCTATCTGCTTATGGAACGGATTGTTCTGGTTGTTCAACAAGAACGTCTTCTGGCTTCGATATTTCAAAGTCTATTTATTATAATGACAAAAAATACGGGAACGTTCGTATTTTAGCAGGAGATAGAAAGTATCCATATGGAACAATTGTTAATTTAAAGTTAAGTGATAAAACAGAAATGAAAGGAATTGTTTTGGATCGTGGTGGGGATATTGGAATTGGTAAGAAATTTCAATTTGATATACTTTTAAACTCTCAAAAAGAAGCTTATAAATTTGGTACAAAAAAGAATACTACTTTTGAAATTTTAAGATTAGGTTATTGATATCTAATCTTTTTTTCTATATAATTTAATTGGTGAAGCAGATGAAAACAAGAAACAAAAAAATATTTTTTTTATTTGTATTAGTAACAATACTTTTATTGTCTTTAGCCTATACGCCTTATTTTTTACCGAATGATTTATTTTATGATATAAAAATAGGGGATTTTATTTTACAACATGGAATAGATTTAAAAGATCATTTTTCTTATATTTCTTTTCTTCCATACACTTATCCTCACTGGGGATTCGATGTAATTCTTTCCATAGTTTATCGTAATTTTTCTTATAATGGAATCCATATATTTTTAATTATTTGTTGCTTTTTTCTTTTACTTTTAAGCTATGGACTTTCTCTTAGAATGAATAAAAACAACAATCATCTTACTTCTTACCTATCTTTATTTTTAATTGGATCTTTTATGAAAAATGGCATTACACCAAGAGCACAAGTTCTTTCCTATCTTTTATTTATTATACAAATTTATGTATTAGAGACATTCTTACAAAAAAAGAACAAAAGAATATTATTTCTTTTGCCAATCTTATCTTTTTTACTTGCTAATATTCATGGTACAATATGGCCTTTCTTTTTTATTTTGTTTTTGCCATATATAATGGAATGGCTTTGTTTTAAATATTTAAAAAAGAAAAACATAAATATTAAGACCTATAATAAAAAGTTATTTGTAGAAAACTTTTCTTCTTTTCCGGTTGTTTTCCTATTTATTTTCCTATCCTTTTTAGTAGGATTTTTCACTCCATCCTTTGGGATTGCTCTTACATATTTTATAAAAATTATGCATACGACAACAGTTCATTTTATATTAGAGCATCAACCTTTAATATTAGCAAATAATGTGCAATATCTCTTACTTTTGCTTTGTTTACTTTTACTTTTTATTCTTTCAAAAACTAAGATTCGAGTACGAGATTTCTTCATGATCTTTGGACTAATCTTTGCATCTTTCTTTTCTGTTCGTCATACTTTTCTTTTTGCTTGCTGTGGACTTGTCTTCTTCTTTCGTTATTTAAATGATCTTTTGAACGAGGAAAGCTCTAGTACGATGGATATTTTGTATTCTTATTTACAAAAACCAATTGTAGAAGTAATTTTACTTTTGTTTCTTGTTTTCTTTGCATATAGTAGTGTAGAACAAAATAAAGCAAAAAGAGAAAAATTAGAAGAGTATCCTGTAGGAGCCGTTTCTTATATTAATCAAAATGTAGATAAAAAAAATATGCGAATTTTTAATCAATATGAAGATGGTGGCTACTTACTTTTTAATGATATAAAAGTGTTCATCGATTCAAGAAGTGATTTGTATACAAAAGAATTTAACAAAAAAATGGATATTTTTGATGATTACATACAAGTAGAGAGAAAATTAGAATATAAAAAAGTTTTTGAAAAATATAAAATTACTCATGTACTTTTAACCAAAAATAGCGGTATAGAAAAATTATTGAGTATGGATACTTCTTATAAAAAGATTTATACAGATGAAAAATTTGTTTTATATGAAAAACAAAAATAGAATTAGGAGTGATTCTATGAAAGATATTTCCTTTTTAACCAAATCTTACATTGCCCATAGGGGACTTCATGATAAAATTTATCCTGAAAATAGTTTAGGTGCTTTTAAAAATGCAATAAAAAAAGGATATAGTATTGAATGTGATATACATGTTACGAAAGATAAGAAGGTAGTTGTATTTCACGATAATAACTTAAAAAGAATGACTGGGTGCAATAAATTCATTAAAGATTGTACCTATGAAGAATTAAAACAATTGAACTTAAATCATTCTAATTATAAAATTCCTTTATTAAGTGAAGTTTTAAAGTTGGTAAGTGGCAAAGTACCTCTTATTATTGAATTAAAATTTGATAGTAAAGTGGGTATTTTAGAAAAAGAAGCAACAAAATTACTTGATTCTTATCAAGGGGACTTTGCGGTGAAAAGTTTTTCTTTTTTTAGTGTACTTTGGTTTTTGTTATATAGAAAAAATTATGTACGTGGTCAATTATTAAAAAACAATAAATATTTTTTTATGAATCTTTTTACAAGACCTGATTTTCTTTCTTATAACATTCACAATTTAAACAATAATAAAAAAGTGCAAACCTTCAGAAAAAGAAGAATTGTACTAGGTTATACAGTTCGCACCAAAGAAGAATTAGAAAAAATAAAAGATAAATGTGATAATTATATATGTGAGGATTTCATTTAGTAGGAGAGAGTATGACAAAAGAAGAAATATATGAAGCAATTGGATACAATGGAAAATATAACAAAGAGGTAAAAAGAAAACTACGTTTATTAATGAAAAGATTTCATCCGGATAGAAATAAAGAGGATCAAGATACAATAAAAGTATTGGTAGAAGTGAAAAATGAACTTGTTAATAATAGGGTTTCTTATAAACCAAATAGAAGAAGAAAAGAACAGGACAAAGAGAAAGTAAAGGAAGAAACCATCGAGAAGGATAGGGACTTATTTGCAAATGTCTCTTTAGAAGATTTAATAAAAAAAGTAGATTTTCTTGACTCAAAAATAAAAAAGGTAGAGGAAGATTTAATGCCTTTGTATAAGCAACTTTCTAAAGAAGAAAAATATTATGAATGGTTACAAAACGAATATAAAAATCAGAAAGAAAATTTACAGCAGGTAAAGCATAGTAAAGAAATACTAAAAGGTAGTAGTACTTTAGAAAAGATTTTATTTTGTTTCTTTTCAATCAATCTTCTCTTTTTTGTTTTTAATGGGAAGCGTGAATTTCTTTTTTTAAGTTTCGTTATGGCTTTATTATTTTGTTTCTTTCTTATAAAAAGAAAAGTAAGAGTAAATGCTTATTTAAACAGACTTTATGATTTAGAAATTGATTTATTAATTGCAAGCAAAGATGTAGAAAAACAAAATGATAAAGTGCATGATTTAAAAATGAAGGAAGGTGTTTTAAAAAGAAACAAGCAAAAGTTAAAAGATGATGTTACTTTTTATAGCCAAATTATAAATAGAAAGCAAAATAAAACACATACTTATCAAAGAGATAAAACAAGTGAATACGTAAAAAGAAAATAAAAAAACAGGCAATAAGCCTGTTATTTTTCAGAGTGTTGACAAAGTTCAATACTCTTTTCTTTTGAAAAAATATGTGATAA
>CAZWZO010000084.1:0-4697 GCA_964638525.1 uncultured Muribaculaceae bacterium
GTTTTCCTGCGCTTACTACATTTTCTTTTTCTCCTGTTGTTGTTACTCGAAATACAGCATAACTGGTTCCTAGTACTAATATAAATCCAGATAAGATTCCTACTAGTTTTGCTACTCTACTATATTTTCTACGACTTCTATTTTCCATATCTTCACCTATTTTCTATTAAAATTATACCCCCCCCCAGACTTAAAAAGTCAAGGTAAGCCTTGGCTTTTATCCTTATTTATTATATAATCTTAAGCAAGGAGGAATCTTATGCATACAGTTGGTATAATCGCAGAATATAACCCTTTTCACAATGGGCATCTTTATCAAATTCAAAAGGTCAAGGAATTGTTTCCAAATTCTATTATTGTTGTTGTAATGGGAGGCAATTTTTCACAAAGAGGAGAACCTACTATTGTTAGTAAATGGGAACGTACTAAAATGGCTTTGGAAAATGGAATCGATTTAGTTGTAGAACTTCCCTACGTATTTGCTACTCAAAGCGCGGATATTTTCGCCCATGGTGCGATAGCAATTTTAAAGCAATTGCAAATTGATACTTTGGTTTTTGGTAGTGAAACGGATGATATTGATTTATTCTATAAATTGGTAGAAACGCAACTACATAATAAAAAGTACAATCGACTTGTAAATAAATATTTAGAAGAAGGATTAAATTACCCCACAAGTATGAGTAAGGCCTTAGATGATTTGGTGGGATTTCGTATTTCTAGATCCAATGATATTTTAGCACTTAGTTATATGAAAGAAGCAGAAAAACAAGAACTCAATGCTTCTATTGTTTCTATCAAACGTACAAATGATCATAAATCGGATGATTTAGGTTCAGATATTATTAATGCTTCTTGTTTAAGAAAAGCGATTCGTGCGAAGTTGGATATCGAAAAATATGTTCCAATCTACCATAGTGAAAACTATAAAAAAGTTTATTTGAGTGAAGATTATTTTCCTTTATTAAAATATAAAATTATGACTTCTAAGGATTTAAGCATTTATCAAACCGTTGATGAAGGATTAGAGAATAGAATAAATAAATATATTTTTAAAGCAAATAGTTTAGATGAACTTATTAATTTATGTAAAACAAAGCGTTATACCTATAGCAAATTAAATCGTATGTTTTGTCACATCTTATGTGCTTTTACTAAGGAAGAAGCCTCTTCGTTTAAAGAAATCGAATACATTCGTCCTTTAGGATTTAATGAACGTGGTAAAAAATACTTAAATAAAATAAAAAAAGAAGTTACCCTTCCTATCGTTTCTCGTTTTGCTTCTTTAAAAGAAAACCGTATGCTTAATCTTGAATACAGAACTACTAAAGTATATCAATCTATAAAGACACCTAATAAATTATTAATTGAACAAGAATACAAAAAAGCTCCTATTTATTACAAATAGAAGCTTTCTTTATTTTTTCTTTTTGGCAAAGAACTTAATAATATGATATAAGAACAAAACATATAGGAAGAAAATAACCCATAAAAGAATTAGTTCCAACGTGCCCGATGTATATTTAGAAGCTAATCCTGAAATAGAAGATGGTAAGTATCCTAATATATTGTTGATAACAGGAATATCAATATGTGTTTTTACAAAATAAAGCAAACGAAGCAATATATCAATAATACCAAAGGCATAAATATAACTGTCAAACTTTTTAAACCATATTAACATAACAATTAATAAAACGATAAAAATGATTACATCTACATACATCTTTTTCTACCCTCTTTCTATAATAAGAATAGCATAAATTCATAAAAAAAGAAACTACTTTGTTTCTTCTTTTTTCTGTCCATTTGGTTCTATAACAGCATAACTAACGTTTGTAAAATCGATTTTCTTTATAATTTCTTCCAAGTCTTTTTTATTTAGCATTTTTATTTTATCTACACGATTTGAAACGATATTTCCATACTTCAAGTAATCTTCTATGCAGTTATTTAAAGTAGCTTCTATGCTATCTGTAATTTGTACTTCTGAGGCAATCCATACTTTTTGAATACGACTAATCTCCTCGTTGGTAATATCATCTTTTGTCATTTCTTTTTTAATTTCTTGTTTTAACTCATCTGGTTTTTCACTATCGGCATAGAAGGAAATCATGGTATGATTGTTCATTGTAAATACTTCTGTATATAAAGATGTCATCAATTTCTTTTTCTTTGCCTCTTCTCTAAATTTAGAAGTTAATCCAAATTTAACTGTTAAGAATAAATTTAAGTAATATTCTAAAAATTCTTGGGTACAATCAAATTTTGTATTGTTTATTTTTATAGCATAAGCAACTTTTGGGATGACTACATTCATTTTTAAACGTTGTTCCTTTTTATACACTTCATCTTTTTCTTTGTAGTCCATAACTTTGATATTTTCTTTTTTTGTTTTATAGGTGTGGTCATATTGATCCATAATTGCTTCTAATTTATCTATATCCATCTTTCCACTGATAAATACAGCCATATTAGATGGTTTATAAAATGTGTAATAACATTCGTATAGAATTTCTTTTGTGATCTTATTTATTTCTTCTACAGTTCCAGCAATATCGTTTCTAGTTGGTTCACTTTCGAAGACACCTTGTCTTAGGACGTCGTCTATTTTGAATTCTGGTTGATCATCATACATTCTAATTTCTTGTTCAATGATTCCTTGCTCTTTTTTTACATTTTCATCAGTAAAATAAGGTTTGGATACATATTCCAATAAATACTCTAAATTCTTTTCTATATCTTTATTTCCCCAACAAATATATTGTGTTCTAGTAAACCAAGTATTCGCATTGGCTCCCGTTCCTGATTCAGAAAAGAAACTAAAAGGATCGATCCCATCTTCCATTTCAAACATCTTATGTTCTAAAAAATGTGCAACACCTTGTGGAACATGAATCATTTCTTTTTTTCCTGAAGGTACGAAATCATCTACAGAAGAACCATACTTTGTTAAAAAAGACATAAAGTAATTATTTTTATGTTCATAAGGAATATAAAAAACATCTAATCCATTTTTTAATTTTCTTGTATATACGGAAATATCTAAATTTTTAAAATCAATTTTCTTTAACATTGGCTTTTCCCTCCAATAAATAAATGGTATCCATTTTAATGCACTTTGCTACTCTCATAATGTCTTCTTTGGTTACCTCTCTTATCTTTTTCTTTCGCTCTTCAATTGAATCCAATCCAAGCATTTGCATAGAAACATAGTTTTGTAAGATTTGATATTGATTGTCTTCTAACTGTTCCAAGGATGCAACAAAGAAAGTAATTGCTTTTTCCATATCCTTGGTAGTAAAGTTTCCCTTTTCCATATCTTTCATTAGATCCTTTATCAATTGAACCGTTTGATTGAAATTGGATGCTTCAATACCAGATGAAATTAATAACAAATGATCCGATTTACTTGTTCTAGAATACACATAATACGCTAGAGAATGTTTTTCACGTACAATTCTAAATAATTTAGAGTCCGTAGAAACACCCAAAATAATATTATATAAAGTTAAAGTATACTTTAAGTCAAAATCATTTAATTCTTTGTATTTGCAAGCTATAGCAAGTTTCGATTGTGAGATATCTTCTTTTTCTTTTATTGTTTTAATCTTTCTACTCATAGTAGGTTCTTCTAAATATGGATTGATTTCATTATTTAACTTGTAGAATTTAAAGTTTTCTTCTATTACTTCTTCTACTTTGTCTGTATCCACATCTCCAATTACGTATATATCAACTAAATTATCTCGAATAAATTTTTTATAGTACGTATACAAGTTTTCTTCATTTATTTTTTCTAAATCTTCTAAATACCCTACTGTTCTATAAGCATAAGGCATATTTTCGTCCATATTTTCAAATAATCTTGCCATACTGTAGCTACTTGTATTTTCTTTAAAACTTTTTATTTCTGTTTCTATATTATCTTTTACAACGGAAAAGGATTCTTTATCAAATTTTAACTTTTCTACATTTGGATTAAAAATAATATCGGCAAGTAACTCGATACAAGCTTTTATATTTCCTTTTTCCGTATATTTTTCTCTTAGAGCCGTTAATACAAAATAGCTTATTTCTTCTCTACCAATACGAAGAGACCCTGCGCCTACATTTGTTCCATATAATTCCTGACACCTTATCGTCAAATCCCTTTTGGTAGGATATGTTTTTGTAGAAAACGTTAACATAGATAATAAGAAGTTACGAATGGTAATCTCTTCTTTTTTTATTTCATTTCTAAAAGAAACTCTTATCTCTATGTTCTTAAAGTCCTTTGTTTTTATAAAATGTATTTTGTATGTTTTTTTGTTCTTTACTATTGTTTCCATTTTCTCACCTTTTTTATTATATGTATTTTCTTATTTTATATAAGTGATTCTAAAGCAAGTACAATCATTTCATCTAATGATTTTTCTCTTTCTTCACTCGTTAACTGTTCTTTTTCATACTTAGAATCTACAATTGTCATAAGACAGGCTGTTTCTCTATTGAATTTTTCTCCTAAATAGAAAAGACCATATGCTTCCATTTCTACTGCTAAGAAATTAACATTTGGAAAATTCTTTCTAAATTTCTCATGATCGGCATATACATCAAAAACATCACTTGTCATAGTAAGTCCATAAACCACTGGTTTGTTTAATCTTTTTGCCGTTTTTAATATATGCTCATTCAAACTAAAAGAAGATCTTACA
>CAZWZO010000085.1:0-4634 GCA_964638525.1 uncultured Muribaculaceae bacterium
AAACGTAAACTACTTTCTCCATAATAATAACCTGCAACTATAGTGGAAAAAGCAAAAAGTAAAATAGAGAAAATTAAGAATAATTCTCCAAAACTTCCTAAATGATATTTTAAGGCAAATAAGGAAAGTTCAATTCCATTCACGTTTTTAGTAGTTATAAAGTCTTGATAAGGAGAAAGGAGAATTAGAAAAGCGGATATACTGCATATAACAAGAGAAGTAAAATATACACCTAATATCTGCACGTATCCTTGATTTATATAATTTTTTGTATCCGAAGAAGCCGAAGCAATTGCACCTGTTCCAATCCCTGCTTCATTAGAAAAGACGCCTCGTTGTACTCCAATAATAATAGTAGATAGAAGCCCTGTAGACATAGATTTTATATTAAAGGCAGATAAAAAAATCGTATTTAAAACTTCTTTCATAGATGAGATGTCTTTAAAAATAATATAAATTCCTATTGCAATATAGGTTGCACACATAATAGGTACCATATAAGAAATCATTTTAATTAAGTGTTGCATATTTTTAAAAATTGCAAAAGCACTTATTAGCACTATGATCGTTCCTGTTATATATTTATTAACATGATAGGAATGGAAAATACTTGTAGCAATAGTATTACTTTGAATAGAAGAAAAGCACAGTATATATAAAATAATAACGAAAATGGCGTATAAAAAACTTAGCTTCTTATTATTTAAGCCTTGTTTTATGTAATAGGCTGGCCCTCCTACATATCCCTCCTTTGTTTTCTTTTTATACTTTGCACCAAATAAGCTTTCAATAAAAGCATTGGGTGCAGTAATAAAAGCACTTACCCATAACCAAAATAAACTACCACTACCACCTATATATATGCAAAGTGCAATTCCTGCGATAGAGCCAACTCCTATTTTAGCAGACACGGAAAGCATCAAAGTTTGAAGGGGAGAAATCTTTGTTCTTTCTTTTGTATTTAAACTTTTTATCATTCTTTTTATATTAAATTGTACACCTTTTAAAGCAATGGTAAAATAGATCCCACTTATAATTAACAAAGTTGTAGCTAGACTCCAAATTATCTTATTTAGCATAAATTCACCTATTTAATTATAAGTAAATAATAAAAAAACATGTATAAACATGTTATTTATTTTTAAAATATTCTTCTATTACTTCATAGTCGTTGTATGGTAAATATTTATCTTCAACAGCCATGTAATTGTCTCTTCCTTTACCAGCAATCAAAACTATATCTCCTTTTTCTGCCATATCTAATGCTTTCTTAATAGCTTCTTTTCTATCTAGAATTCTTTCATAATTTGTATTCTTTAATTCGCTTACTAAATCATCAATGATAGCGTTTACACTTTCATATCTAGGATCGTCCATTGTAAAAATTACGTAGTCGGAATTTTCTAAAACGGTTTTGCCCATTAATGGTCTTTTTTCTTTTTCTCTGCCTCCTGCCGAACCAGTCAAAGTAATAATTCTTTTCTTCTTGATTTTATTTAAATAACCTAAAATATTCTTAAAAGCATCCGTAGTATGAGCATAATCTAATATCAACATGTAATCTTGTTTAAAATTCAAAACTTCCAATCTTCCTTCAATTTGAGATAAGTTTTCAATTCGTTTTATTATTGTGTTTTTGTCCATATTTCTAGTTAAACATACTAATATAGCAGCAGCAAGATTTAATACATTAAACGATCCCAGTAAAGGACTTTTTACAAAAAGCTTTTTGCCTTTATAAACAAAAGTTATATCCAAGGTTTTTCCTTCTACATAGTTTTCAATGTACAAATCATCTGTTTTATGAAATCCATATGTTAATATTTTACCCTTCGCATAGGATTTTACTTTATCTAAGTACTGACTTCCACTATTTAAAATGCTATATCCATCTTCTTTTACTAAGGAGAATAATTTTGCTTTGCATTCTACATAATTTTCTAGTGTTTTATGTATGTTTAAATGATCTTCTGTAATATTAGTCAAAATACAAGTGTCATACTCAATTTTATCTAGTCTATGCCAATACATAGCTTCACTGGAAGCTTCCATGACTAATCTTTTACATCCGTGATCCAAAAATTCCTTAAAATATTTATAGGAACGATCTACATCTGGACAAGTGTTTCTTATCATTTCGCTATGATTTTTATACTTTTTTCCATTGGTACCTAAGTAAGCACAATCATCTAACAATTGATATAAAATTTCTGCGACAGAAGTTTTACCATTTGTTCCAGTAACACCAATCATTTCTAATTTTTTTTGGGAGTAATCGTATACTTTTTCACAAATAGTATATAAAGCTTCATTTGTATTTTTTACTCTTATAATAGGAACCGATTTATTTTGAACATCTTTGCTTACTACAATCGCAGCGGCACCATTTTTTATAGCTTCATCTATAAAATCATGTCTATCTGCCGTAACACCCATTGTGCAAACAAATAAATCACCAGGTTGGGCTTCTTTGGAATTGATTTTTACGTCTTGAATTGGTGTATTATACTCGCAATCAAAAATTTCGTTTAACTTTTTCATATTGCCTCCTATTATATAGTATTATAAATCGTTACTTATGATAATTCTCATTATGATTGATTTTATAGCTTCGGTATATTTGTTCTAATAATAAAACTCGAAATAATTGATGAGGAAAAGTAAGATCAGAAAAAGATATTTTTTTGTTTGCCCTTTGTTTTATTTCTTCATCTAATCCCAAAGAGCCTCCTATAATAAAGGTTACATTTTTGTAACACATTGTTGTTTTATCTATAAACTTTGCAAAAGAAAGGGAAGTCATTTTTTCTCCTTCTATTTCCATAGTAACAACATAATCTTTTTCATCTATATGTTTTTTTATTCTTTCGGCTTCTTTTCTTTTCGTAGTGATTTCCTCTTCTATTTTTTCATCCATCACTTCTATTAATTGAATATTTGTATATTTTTTTATTCTTGTATAATAATCTTCAATTTCGGCTTTAATATAGTTTTCTTTTATTTTTCCTACACATATTATCTTTATCATTTTAAACCTCAATCATAGGTAAAGTTTCTTGTTGGTGTGCAACTAAAATGGTATCTACCTTTCTATCATTTTCTTGTAATTTGTTTTTGGTTGTATCATAAACAAGTTCATACGTATTATTTTTCTCACTTACATGCGCTAAAATAATCGTTCTTGTTTTTTCTCCAACAAGTTTTGTTAGGTATCTGGCGGTTGTATTATTAGACAAATGGCCTTCATCACTCAATATTCTTTGTTTTAAATAAGGAGGATAGGGTCCATCCATTAGCATAGCTTCATCGTGGTTACTTTCGATAAGATACAAATCTTTGTTACTTAATTCTTTAAAATATTTTCTATTTATGTATCCTGTATCTGTAATATAAACGATTCCTTTGTTTTCACTTGAAAGCACATAGCCAACCGAGCACTCCGTATCATGAGAAGTATGAATCAAATGTCCAGTTATATCTTTTATTTGAAAATCATCTTCAATGTATTCAAAGTTTTCTTCTGATACAATTCTGCTTAACTCTCTTGCCATTTTCTTAGGAATCATCACTTTGATATGCAACTGATTTATAAGAGTCTTAAGACCTCTGGTATGATCGCTATGGACGTGGGTAATAAGCACTTTTTCAATAGAATGAACATCAATATTTTCTTCTTCTAAAACCGTTTTTAGAGTAATAAAATTACAACCAATATCTATTAAAATCGTAGTGTTTTTTGTTTGAAGAAGAGTGGCGTTTTCCTTTGAACCACTTCTTATTACTTTTAGTTTCATTATTTGTATAACTGCGTAGCCGAGAATGCAGTTCCTCCTCTATATGGATACCCCTTAAATGCTCCAAAATGTAAGTGTGTTCCATAAGCGTTACCCGTTTGTCCCATTAATCCTATTACTTCTCCGGCTTGTACTACTGTACCTTTTTTAGCATATAATTTTGACATATGAGCATAAATTGTGTAATAACCATTATTATGATTGATTACTATATGTTGTCCGTCTGGCCATCTATATCCTGATTCCGTAACAACACCATTGTTAGCAGCATAAATTGGTGAACCATAACCAGGTCCTATAATATCTACTCCATCGTGTAAAGTTCCCCAACGATAACCAAAAGGACTTGATATAGAGTAAGGACTCTTTGTAGGCCATATCCAGTAATCGTCTCCTGCATAAACAGCTCCACTGGCTCCACCACGGACAATTACCTTGTTCGTTGCTGCTTTCAAAACTTCTGTATCCGTTACAACAACATTTGTAATTTCACCATTGATTTTTTTAACTTTCTTAGTGACACGATTCAATCCGTTTTGTCCCTTTTGCTCTACTTCAGCTGTACCAACGGTTCTTTTGTTATCGTATTTTATCTCCGTTTTAAAATTTACCTTTTGATCTTCTACAACATGGTCTTCTTCTACTAATGATAACTGTGGTTTTAATATTCCAAGTTTTACTTGTTGTCCTTCGTATAATAGATTATTTGAATCAGAAAATTCTGGATTAGCAATCAAAAATTCCTCACCTGACATTTTATTCTTAAAAGAAACATCTTCGATTGTATCACCTTTTTTTACATTATAAGTTTTTTGATCTTCTAAGGTACCAAAAATCAAA
>CAZWZO010000086.1:0-4584 GCA_964638525.1 uncultured Muribaculaceae bacterium
TATCTTACAAGAGGTACATAAATTCAGTGATTACGATGGTAGAATTATTTTAATGCATTCTATTTATGAAACTACAGCGGATGCCGTAGAAGTATTGGTCCCAGAATTGATTAACAAAGGATACCAACTTGTAACAGTATCAGAACTTGCTAAATATAAAGGAAACGACTATCTAAAAAACGGAAATGTTTACTATAGTTTTCACTAAAGAATAAGTTGACTCTTATTCTTTTTTATTTTAAAATGATTATAAGGTAAGATAAAGAAATTCCTATAAAAACCATATATAATTTGAAAGGAATATAGTGGTGACAAAAATGAAATATTTAGAAGAATACATTCGATATTTAACTTATGAAAAACATTACTCTTCTTACACAGTAGTGAATTATGAAAGCGATATTTTAGAATTTATTGATTATTTGGATAAAGAACAAATTGAATTATTAGAAATAGACTACACGCTAATAAGAAATTATTTAGGATATTTATTTGACGAAAAAAAAGACAACAATACCACGGTAAGTCGTAAAATTAGTTCTCTACGAGGTTTTTATAAGTATTTATCAAACCATGAATATATTAAAAGTAATCCTTTTCGCTTGGTGTCTTTGCCCAAGAAAGCAAAAACATTACCTAAGTATTTTTATTATAATGAATTAGAAGAATTATTTAATAGTTGTGATACAAAAACGCCCTTAGGACAAAGAGATGAATTAATTTTAGAATTACTTTATGCAACTGGAGTACGTGTCAGTGAGCTTGTAAATATAAAATTAAAAGATATAAATGAATTTGATCTTACAATTAAAATACTTGGAAAAGGCAATAAAGAAAGACTTGTCTCTTTTGGAGAATATGCAAAGGATGCGCTTGATTTATATAAAGGGGATGGGCGATGCAAGTTAAATGTAAAAAATAGTGATTATTTGTTTTTAAATCATATAGGTGGTGTTTTAACAACTCGTGGTGTTCGTGATATTCTAGATCGAATCATTAAAAGAACTACCATTGATAAAAATATTTCTCCCCATATGTTGAGACATACATTCGCAACCCATTTGATTAATGAAGGGTGTGATTTGCTCGCAGTAAGTGAACTTTTAGGTCATGAAAGTTTAGCAGCTACACAAATATATACACATGTAACAACGGATCATTTGAAAGATGTTTACTTCCACGCTCATCCAAGAGCATATATTAAAGATAATAAGGGTGATAAAAATGAAAAATAGAAAAGGATTTACTCTAATAGAGTTACTAGTTGTTATAGCAATCATAGGAATTATTATGCTTATCTCTTTTCCTATGGTGGATAAGCTACTTGCGAAAAATAAAAAGTCTATTTATGATAACTATAGAAATATTTTAGAAAAATCGGCAAAAAAATATATGGATGATACAGGATTTCTGGTATCAGGATGCTATGAAATAACTTTCGAAGATTTAAAAAATCAAGGCATGCTTAACGGAATTCCTGATGAATGCAGCGAAAGCAAGATTTATATAACAAGTGATGATAAAGGAAAGGCGACAGGATATAAAGTAAATCTTGTATGTAACGACGAAAAGATCATACAAGAATATACGAATGGTCAGTGTGAATACAAAGTTGTTCAATATAAGGATTCTTATGGCGGAAATGTAGATCAGTCTGGTTCTAATGCACCACAGCTTGGTGAGGGTTTCGTTCCAATTAAATATGATGGTAAAAAATGGGTAACTGCTGATTCAGATAATGCAAAAGTTACATCAAATTTTAACGAATCCTATGCTTGGTATGATTATGGAAATAAATATTGGGCTAATGCAGTTGTATTAAAATCAAACACATTAAAAAAGAGTAAAGAAAAATATTATCCAGGACAAGAAATTAAAGAAGACAATATTAAAGAATGGTGGGTATGGATTCCAAACTCAAATACAAGCAGTAAAAAAGGCTTTTGGGTAGAAAAATATCCAAGTGCCAATGAAACACCAACCACTTTTGTGTCACTATATACAAAAGACTACAATAAAAAAAGACAATATGACTCTCATACTATGACTGAATCAGAGGGATCTGCATTAGGAAGATATTCTTTATCCCCACCAACAGCGATAGATAATCAATATTTATCTTCAACAGGTAATAAAACAGGAATTTATTTAGCCAAAGAAAAATCGGAATTGTATGGAAATCAACCCATTTTAAGTGGTGGAACACTAACATATGCTTTTTCCTATTCAGAACCATCCCCAAATACCAGCATTCATCCAGCAGCTATTAAAAATGCTACAGCTTCTTTAGGAAATGATTGTACTATACAAAGAACAAATTCTGTTGCTTTTGACTATGATAAACAAGAGTATAGTATTTATTGTAGTACTAGTAGTGCTAATGTATATTATAGTACGGCTGCTGGTAAGGCTTTGGCCGAAACGTATGCAAATAAGAGTGGACCATGTTCTAGTGGAAATGATTATTGTTATTATAGGACGAAAACGCCCCTTTATCCATCCTCAACAATCAACCTTTCCTATGTAAGTGGGGCAGATACAATTACGCAATATGATATTTTTGGAAAATCAACAGGAAAACTTTCAGCATCCAGTGATTTACTAAAAATAGAATGGTCGGGTGGAAATTACAGCAGTTATAGCAGTGGTAAAGTGAATATGAATAATTTACGCTATAAATTATATTATGGAAAATACAATACTATAATCTATTCTTACTCTACAAATGAGGGCGATAGTAATTCTTTGGAAAAATTGTTTGCCAAATATAAAAATACGGATGTTGGTCTAGGTTTTAATAGTGGTATTTCCAGTGGAAGAGTATCCGTGGATGTAGAAGACACTTATCACTTAAAAGAGAACTTTGTATCTCGCGCAGCTATTTATGTTGAATAAAAGTCGGATAAAAGCTGATTAGAATTAAATGTCATTTTCTGTAAAAAATGGCATTTTTTTATTGAATAATTTCTTTGTAATTGCTATACTATAAGGGTATGAAAGGAAGGAGATTTAAACATGAAATTTGTTTACTTATTTAAAGAAGGTAATGCAGACATGAGAAACCTTTTAGGTGGAAAAGGTGCAAACTTAGCCGAAATGACTAATATTGGTTTACCAGTACCACAAGGTTTTACAATCACAACAGAAGCATGTACCCAATACTACGAAGATGGAAAAGAAATTAATGAAGAAATCCAAAGCCAAATTAATGAGTATATCGGTAAGATGGAAGAAATCACTGGTAAAAAATTTGGTGACAAAGAAAATCCTCTTTTAGTTTCTGTTCGTTCTGGAGCTAGAGCTTCTATGCCAGGTATGATGGATACAATTCTTAACTTAGGATTAAATGAAGAAGTTGTTGAAGTGCTTGCCGAAAAATCAAACAATCCAAGATGGGCATGGGATTGCTACAGAAGATTTATTCAAATGTATTCTGATGTAGTTATGGAAGTTGGTAAAAAATATTTTGAACAACTTATTGATGCTATGAAAGAAAAGAAAGGCGTTACACAAGATATCGAACTTAGCGCTGAAGATTTAAAAGAATTAGCAAATCAATTTAAAGCAGAATACAAAGAAAAAGTTGGAACAGATTTCCCTACAGATCCAAAAGAACAATTAATGGGAGCTGTAAAAGCTGTATTTAGAAGTTGGGATAATCCAAGAGCAAACGTATATAGAAGAGATAATGATATCCCTTATTCTTGGGGAACAGCAGTAAATGTACAAGCAATGGCATTCGGAAATATGGGTGATGATTGTGGTACAGGTGTTGCTTTCACAAGAGATCCAGCTACTGGAGAAAAAGGATTATTCGGAGAATTTTTAACAAACGCTCAAGGTGAAGATGTTGTTGCAGGTGTTAGAACACCAATGCATATATCTGAAATGGAAGAAAAATTCCCAGAAGCATTTAAACAATTTAAAGAAGTTTGTAAAACTCTAGAAACACATTATAGAGATATGCAAGATATGGAATTTACTGTTGAACATGGTAAACTTTATATGTTACAAACAAGAAATGGTAAGAGAACAGCTCAAGCTGCATTAAAAATCGCTTGTGATTTAGTTGATGAAGGAATGCGTACAGAAGAAGAAGCTGTAGCTATGATCGATCCAAGAAACTTAGATACATTATTACATCCTCAATTTGATGTAAACGCTTTAAAGAAAGCTGTACCAGCTGGAAAAGGATTAGGTGCAAGCCCAGGTGCTGCTTGTGGTAAGATTGTATTTACTGCTGAAGATGCAGAAGCATGGAATGCAAGAGGAGAAAAAGTTGTACTTGTAAGACTTGAAACTTCTCCAGAAGATATTACTGGTATGAAAGCTAGTCAAGGTATTTTAACTGTTCGTGGAGGAATGACTTCACATGCTGCAGTAGTTGCTCGTGGTATGGGAACTTGCTGTGTATCTGGATGTGGAGATATCATCATGGATGAAGAAAACAAATGCTTCAAATTAGCTGGTAAAACTTACCATGAAGGTGATTTCATTTCATTAGATGGTACAACTGGTAACATTTATGATGGAGCTATTCCTACAGTTGATGCAACAATCGCTGGAGAATTTGGCCGTGTTATG
>CAZWZO010000087.1:0-4522 GCA_964638525.1 uncultured Muribaculaceae bacterium
TAGTCAATCGAATTTAATTAATATTCATGCTATATTTGAAGATGGAAACAAACGTATTGTTGGAGAAATTATTAATATTGATCAAGTGTATGCTTATATAAAAATAGTAGGTACAATTGAAAATAATTCTTTTATTCCAGGTTTTAGTAAAAAGCCATCCTTTAAATCTACAATACGTATTGTAAATATGGAAGAGCTTGGTCTTATTCTTGGTCCACAAGAGATCACAGGTACAGATCGTGTTTATTTAGGAAGATCGAGTGTATATAGTAATTATCGTATTAATGTAGGATTAAATGATTTCTTTAGTTCTCACTTTGCTGTTTTAGGTAACTCAGGTGCTGGTAAGAGTTGTACAGTAGCAAGATTAATACAGAATCTATTTACTTCTACTACCCATGTTCCAGTAGGAGCGCATATCTTTTTATTTGATGCTTATGGGGAGTATACGAATGCTTTTGGAAATATCAATCATATTTCACCACTTTTGAATTATAAGTACTATACTACCAATACTCGTTTTCCAGAAGGAGAAGTGCTTCGTATTCCATTATGGTTACTTGGGGTTGATGATATTTGTTTGCTTTTAAACGTGGACAATCCTGCCCAAATTCCTATTGTAGAAAAAGCTTTGAAACTTGTAACCATCTTAAAAGATGACAATCCAGATGTAATTACACATAAGAATGATATTATTGCTCGTGCCTTACTTGATATATTGATGAGTAGTAATGATGCTAGTAAAATTCGTGATCAAGTGATTGCTGTTCTTACTAGTTTCAACACACCTACTTTAAATTTAGAGAGTATTATTTCTCAACCGGGCTATAATCGTACTTTAAAACAATGTATTTATGTAGACAATTCAGGAAAGATCCAAGATATTGATGTAGTGGTTGATTTTGTTCGTAGTTTCTTAGTAGATGGTTTAGAATTAAAAGAACCAGACGGAACGGTTATGTATACTTTAAGAGACTTAGAAAATGCTCTTGATTTTGCTCTTATTTCGGAAGGCGTATTAAAGAGTGATAAAGTCTTTGATTATGCGAATGTTTTATCAGTAAGACTTCACTCTATTATCAATTCAAATGTAGCAGAATATTTCAATTATGGTTATATGACTTCTAAAGCCGATTATATAAAGCGATTAACGACGACAGGGGATGGAAAGCCTTGTCAAATTGTTAATTTTAATATAAATTATGTAGATGATCGTATGGCAAAAACGATTACAAAGATTATTTCAAAAATGCTTTTTGATTTTTCTGTAACTAAGAAGAATAGAGGAGCGGAACCTTATCATATAATTATAGAAGAAGCCCATCGTTATGTACAAAAGGATAGAGATTTGGAATTACTTGGTTATAATATATTTGATCGTATTACAAAAGAAGGAAGAAAATATGGAGTGATTTTAGGTTTAATTACCCAAAGACCTTCTGAACTTTCGGATACGTCGATTTCCCAGTGTTCCAATTTCATTGTTCTTCGTACGCTTCATCCTCTTGATATTGATTACATAAGAAATATGGTTCCATATATTACAAGTGAGGTTGTAGAACAATTAAAAGGTTTACAGCCAGGACATTGTATTGCCTTTGGTTCAGCCTTTAAAGTTGCTACAAATATTATTGTGGATCTACCAAATCCTAGACCATTATCAAATAATAGTGACGTTAACAAAAGTTGGTATGGACAAAATACAAGTGAAATGATAAAATAAAAAAGGATAATATGTTAAGGAGAGGATAAAATGGCTTTTGATAAATTAAGAAAAATGTTAGATGGAGGAGACAACTCCGTAGAAACAGTAGAAGATGAATTTTATAGTCAAACTGGTACAAAGGGTTCAAGTGCTAAAGAAGGCGGATCAAAGATGATTCTATTAGAACCACGTGCTTTTTCTGAGTCACAACAAATCGCAGATTATTTAAAATCAAGAAACGCTGTGGTTGTAAACTTAAAAAGAGTAACGCCAGACCAAGCAAAAAGAATCGTAGACTTTTTGAGTGGAACGCTATATGCGATTGGTGGAGATTTGCAAAAATTAGGTGGAGGAATTTTCTTATGTACTCCAAACAATGTTGAAGTAGACGGAAAGATTTCCGAAGATGTCGCTGCTGTAAAGGCAACAGCAAAGACAGCAACTCGAAAAAAAGCACAAACCAATGATGATGACGAAGAATTCAACTGGTAATTTTTAAAAGAGTAGTTTTAAACTGCAAGCGAGGTGAGTAGATGGAAAAGTTTAGTTATGAAGAAAATGGTTACAATCGTAGAGAAGTGAACCTTTTTGTGGGCGAAGTAATTAAACAGACCGAAGGCGTTATAAACCGAGTAAAATCGCAGGAAAAAGAATTAATAAAACTACGTAGTGAAATAGAGCATTATAAGAAAATGGAAGGTACGTTAAAACAAGCTATCTTTAATGCTCAAGAAGCTAGTGATAATATTAAAAGAATGGCAAGAGAAGAATCCGATATGATTGTAAGTGATGCAAAACACAATGCCAATCGTATTGTAAATGAAGCTTTACTTCGTGCTGAAAAAATAGAAATGGAAAGTGATACACTTTTAAGAAATACAAGAATATTCAAAAATAAGTTAAAGTCTGTTGTAGAACAACAATTGACCGTTGTAGAAGAAATAGAAAAACTTGAATTGGAATAAGTTTTGTGTTATAGTAATAAACGATATAAAAAACAGATCAAGAAGACGGAATAAAACAGAAGCTTAGAGAGAATCCTTGGTAGGTGAAAAAGGAGAAGACGAGTTTTATTTAGATCACTTCTTTTGTGGTTTTATGGATAAGATAAAAACGGTAACGCGTTATAGTTTTGAGGTTACTATGTAACAAATTAAGGTGGTACCACGCAATCAATCATTGATTAGTTCAATAAAGATTCGTCCTTATAGGATGGGTCTTTTTATTTTGTTAGGGAGGTTTTATGGACGTATTAAGCAAAGAGTGCATTGATTCTTATATGAATCAAGCTTCCGATGTTATGGGACTTGCTCCTTTAAAGGAAATAGAAAGCACTGAAATTTACAATCAATATGAAAAGGAATGTTCTATTTATCAAAAACAATGTAGAAATTCTATTTTTACAAACAGTATAAAAGATTTAAACAAGTTTGAACATACAATGTGTTTAACACTTGCAATTTTAAAAAAGGCGAAACAAGATGATTTACCTTTATTTACAATGTATACAGCTCTTTATATGTATGAAGAACCTTTTTATCTCTATCCAACGGATTTTGGCTATAGTATAGAAGTTTGGGAAAAGGTAGATTATGATAGTTATTTTTTATTTCATGATGATGAATACTATAGCTTATATCAATCATTCTTAGATTATAAAAAATATAAAGAAGAAAAAGATTATGAAGAATGCTTAAATAACTATCCAAGGCTTGATTTGCTTTATTCTCGTGTAGTAAAAAGTACAAATAAAGATAAAAAGAATGTTTTAGAGAAAAAATAGGAGGAAAGAATATGGGAGAATTTAAGAAATTATCAAAAGAAAAAGTGGATGTAAGAGAAAAAGAAATATTAAAAAAGTGGCAAGAGATGGATATCTTAAATGCTACAATCGAAAACAGAAAGAATTGTAAAAATTTTGTTTTCTATGATGGACCTATTTATGCTAATGCTAAACCAGGTATTCATCATGTTTTTGCTAAAACAATTAAAGATGCTTTTTGTAAATATAAAACAATGCAAGGTTATCGTGTTTTAAGAAAAATAGGATTAGATACACATGGTCTTCCTATTGAAGTAAACGTAGAAAAAAAGTTAGGATTTAAAACAAAGTCTGATATTGAGGATTTTGGTATTGAAAACTTCTGTAAAGAATGTAATAAGGAAACCGATAGCAATATTGACGAAGTAAAAAAAGTTACAGATATGATGGGACAGTTTATTGATTGCAAACATCCCTACGTTACTTGTAGTAATGAATTTATTGAATCAGAATGGTGGATTTTAAAGGAGTTACATAAAAAGAATTTAATTTATCATGGTAACAAAGTATTGTGGTATTGTCCTAGATGTGGAACAGAACTTTCTCAAAATGAAGTTTCACAAGGATACCAAGAAGATCCAGTTAACTCTTTAATTCTACCATTTAAGAAAAAAGATGAAGATGCATATTTCTTAGTATGGACAACAACTCCATGGACTTTAATTGCCAATGTAGCACTTTGTGTTAATCCAGATTTAACTTATGTAAAAGTAGAATCGATGGGATACAAATTTATCGTTGCAGAAGCTTTATTAGAAAAGGTATTAGGCGAAGATACTAAAATCTTAGAAACATACAATGGACACGATTTAGTTGGAATGAAATATGAACAACTTCTTCCTTTTGTAGAAGTTGAAGGTAAGGCTTTTGAAGTGATAGCGGATCATTACGTTAGTGCTGAAGATGGTACAGGTATCGTTCATATCGCACCTGCTTATGGTGAAGATGATAATCGTGTTTGTAGAGAAAATGGTATTGGTTTTGTTAATCCTGTC
>CAZWZO010000088.1:0-4521 GCA_964638525.1 uncultured Muribaculaceae bacterium
CAGTTTTGCTCTTTTTTTCTTGCTTTTTCGCCTTGTTTTTGTTATAATATAGAAACATTAAAAGGGGGGAGGTTAGATGGAAAGAATAAGGCAAATCGAATCATTTATTCATTCTGATTTTGTACAAGATAAATTTAAAAAGAAGATTGGAAAAGATGATTTTTTAGATGATATTTGTACCTTTATTTCTTTAAGTGATACTTTAAGTGATTTTAAAGAGTATTATACTCTAGAGGGAAAAGAAGATTTTTCTATTTATAATTATTACGCTTATGCTAAAAAATTAGGATTAAAAGAAACCGATGCTAAGTTTAAAGATCATTTTTTAAAAGAAGGCTATTTTTTCCATGTTACGCCTACTTCAAACTTAGAATCGATTTTAGAAAATGGTTTGGTTTGTTTGAATGACACACTTGGTGATGATATGTATGAGGATATATTAGAAGTAAATAAATGCTGGCATGAAGTAGCAAGAGTAAATGCATGGAACGTATCAAATGATACCCTTATTCATATTCCAAATTATGATTCTTTTTATAAAGAACGTTTGCATTCTGTTTACTTTGGTTTAAACATTACCGAGTTGATTCAACTTTATGGTTCAAACTCTGAACTTACAGATGATTTTGTTAACAATCTTTTATCAGCGTGTGATCGTCATGTTCTTCTATCAAGATATTCGAAAGATACGGTTCGAGAAATTGTAGTAGAGGCAGTAGAAAATAGTGATTTTACTGTTTCAGATCGTGCTAGGAATTGTTTGCTTTCTTTTTTTGATAAATATTATAAAGAGGGCGCAAATGGTGTGTATAAACAAAAATCTATCATTATGATTCCAACTAGTAGTGTAAAAGGGGCCATCTCTATTGAAGATTCCCTAAACTTTTATAAACTATATAAATCAAATTGGAACGATATAGAATATACTTCTAATATCAGTAATGAAGGATTGCTTGGTTTAACGATTGATGAAGATCATGAAAAGCCATTAAATTTACATTACAAGGTGAAAACAAAAAAATAATAGAAAGGAGAAGTAAGATGCTTCAAATAGATCAACTAAAGAAAATATTAGAATCAGAGGAATTAAACGTAGAATTGTCAAGTCTACAGGGACAAGAACGAAGGGAAGAACTTGCTTCTCTTCTAAATTTCTTAATATTTACAGAGGAGTATGATCATGTCTATTCCTATTTGAATCATAAAAAAG
The DNA here is from genome assembly GCA_964638525.1 of uncultured Muribaculaceae bacterium. GTDB lineage: Bacteria > Bacillota_I > Bacilli_A > RF39 > UBA660 > CALVUP01. Next base: position 1,211 of record CAZWZO010000088.1, read on the forward strand.
AATATTTACCAATTCGATATTTATCTGAAAAGTACAAGATGGAAAAGAAGCAAGTACATGCACTTTTGTATCATAAATTTTTTAAAGATGGTTACTTGTATCATGTTACAAGCTCCCATCATTTAAAGTCCATCCTGGAAAAAGGGGTGGAACCTATCGCAGTACGTTATAAAAAGAATCCTTATTTGGAATGTAGAGATTTTAATAGTAGATGGAACGTTATTTTGAAAAAGAATCAGCAAGAACCTCGTGATGTTATATCCATTCCTTTTTATAGTTCAATTTATAAAGAAAGATTTGATAGTGTTTATTTGGGAACGAATTTAGCTTATTCTTTATCTTGTTATGGTCAAAGTGGTGGAGAATGGATGCATTTATTTATTACAGAATGGATGGAGCAATTAAGTAATCTTCAAGAAAACACATATACAAAAGCAGAACTTAGAGAATGGCTTTGTACAACCATTAAAAATAAATATAGTGTTTCTGATATAGATATGGACTTCTTATTAGGATTTTATGATAAATACTATTCTGAAAAATCCAAAGAAAAAGCTTTTATTTTGGTGCCAAGTAACAACACAAAAATAGACGATCAAAACGAGAGTTATGCTTTTACTTACAATAAGTTAAAAGAGGAACAGGAAAACTTTCCTATTAACTATGAACTTTGTACAGATATAGAACATCATGGTACCATCTCTCCACAGGGGTTAATTGGTGTAGTCATTGATGAGAAAGCGAAAATGAAAGTCTATACTAAGAAAAGACAGGTTGACAAATAAAAATGAGTTTATTATAATGAATTTAGAAAGCGAAGCGCAAGAGAAGTAATTATAATGGAAATTTCAGAAAGTAGTGGGTAGATGTGACACTATATGGAAATTATAATGAATGGACTTGCAAGTGGATACTGAAATTTTAAAAAGTAGGCTATCCCGGTCTTACCCGTTACCAAGTAAAATATGTATGATAGTACATATGTGCTTAGTAAATAGGTGGCATAAAAAGTAAGAGATTCTCTTATCCTAAAACGGATAGGAGTTTTTTTATGGAAAGGAAAGAGAAAAATGAAAAAAATATTAACAGGTTTAAAACCAACAGGAGAATTGACATTAGGAAATTATATAGGAGCAATTATGCAAATGAAAAAGTTACAGGAGGAGTACGATTCTTATTTATTTATTGCTGATCTTCATGCCTTAACGGTTCCTCAAGATCCAAAAGAGTTAAAGAAAAGAATACGTGACTTTCTAGCCCTTTATATTGCATGTGGTATGGATCCAAAGAAAAACATTATTTACTTACAATCTGAAAATCCCTATATTCCTGCTATTTCATGGTTATTAGAATGTTCTACTTATTATGGAGAAGCTTCTCGTATGATTCAGTTTAAAGAAAAGTCAAAGCAAAATAAGAATTTCTCAGTAGGCCTTTTAACTTATCCCGTTTTAATGGCCGCAGATATTCTATATGCCGATATTGATTTGGTGCCTGTAGGAATCGATCAAAAGCAACATGTAGAAATCGCCCGTGATATTGCTATTCGTTTTAATAGAGATTATGGCGAGGTTTTTACCATTCCAGAAGCTATGGTTAGTAAAGGTGGAACGAAGATAAAAGACTTAAAAGATCCAACCAAGAAAATGAGTAAATCAGAAGAAAATCCAAATGGAGTCATTGCTTTACTTGATGATGTAGAAAAGGCTAGAAAAAAGATTATGTCCGCAACAACCGATAGTGAAATGCGTGTTGTATTTGATGAAGAAAACAAACCAGGTATTTCAAATTTGATTAATATTTATAGAACGATTAAAAATAAAACGATTGAAGAAGTAGAAAAGGAATTCGAAGAAAAGAATTATGGAGAATTTAAAAAAGTAGTTGCTGATGCTGTTGTCGAGTTATTAACAGATATTCAAACAAAATACAAAGAAATTATTAATAGTGATACCTTAGATAAAATATTAGATGAAGGAAAAGAATTATCTATAAAGATTGCTAAAGACAAGTATGAACTTATGAAGAAAAAAATGGGAGTGGTAAGAAACTAAAAGACCTTTTGGTCTTTTTTTGTTGCTTTTCATTTTTATTAATTATATAATTTATATAGAATAGAGGGAGTAAGTTATGTATTGTAGAAAATGTGGAAATGTAATTGATGAAAATATGAAATTTTGTAGACAATGTGGAGCAAAAATTGAAAGAAAGGAAAATACTTTTAATAATAAAAAAGTAATAAGTTTTTTTATTTGTCTGTGTGGAGTTATGCTTATTATTGTAGGATTTGCTTTATATAATAAACAAAAAGAAACTTATTATTATTCTAAGGAAGAAGAGACACCTGAATTAACTGAAAACAAAGAAGAAGAAAAGCAAGAAGAACAGACGATTCGTAAGAAAAGTAACAATCAAACGGTGATTGTTGCGGATAATGTGTATACAGGTACGAACTTTTCTACAAAGGAAGATGCTATAACCCTTATAGAAAAAGATTCACTTTCTCAAAAGAAAACTTGTTCAAAAGCAATTACAAAAATTGAAAACAGTATTATTAAAAAATATGGAATTTATGCTGTGAATTTATGTGAAATGGATGAGGATTTTGCGAGTGAACTAGAAAATGCCATTGCAACTATATATAGTAATTATCCAAAAGTAAGGGGATATTTAACTAATATAACTTTACAAAATGTTTCCATGAAAGAAAATTATATCGCTGCATTTGGACCTTATAATCCTTTTGCCTATTCCAAAGATTATAATTCCAATCCGATGGTAAGTAAAACAGAAATATTTTTAAATTCCAAATACTTTTTAAATCCGGAATACATAGATTCATCAGTAAGGAGTTCTTCTTCGCAGGGATGGTTTCCAAAGAATGCGACAAGGGATTCCCCTGTAGCGCACGAATTAGGACATTATTTATCTTTCTTAGCTATGATGGGTGAACATAACATGAAGCAAGTATTAATTCAAACCGATGAAAACTTTCAAGATTTTTATGATTTAATGCAAGATTTTTCATCAGGAGACTTTTCTTTGAAAATGATTAAAGAAGCTTATCAAAATTATAAGAATGATCATAAGGATTATAAGGAAGATTTTGATACCTTCCGTGGTAGTATTTCACAATATGCACTTGCTAAAGATAATAACAATGAATATATTTATGATGAAACAATCGCAGAAGCTTTTCATGATGTGTATTTGAATAAAGACAAAGCCGTAGATGCTTCGAAATATATTGAAGCAGTACTAAAAAAATATTTGAGTAAGGTAGGGGAATAAAATGAAAAAGAGTATTTATT
>CAZWZO010000089.1:0-4460 GCA_964638525.1 uncultured Muribaculaceae bacterium
CTTTGAAGAAGTTTTTTTCTTTACAATGTTTTTTGATTTTTCTATATTGAGTTTCATGCGATTGTAAAGACCTTCTATATTTATAATAAACCAACTATCTTTATTCAGATTTCCACATCTTGTACCTGTAAAATCATAAATATACTCCTTGCCATCTATTTCTATAGAATTAAAAGCGTGATCATAAGTAGTAAGCTCTCTTGTTTTTATATTAAGATCTGGATGATTTAAAACCAAATACGCTAATTCAGAAAAAGCACTGCATACTCCCTTTTTGTTTGTTAGTAAATAATAACTATTACTTATTTGTCTAGCTATTTTATTTCTTTTATTTATTAATTTTTCTAATCTTTTCTTTGTGAATCTTGTTTGTTTTTCTTTTTTTGACAATTCTTTAATTTTAGCCTGCAACCTATTTCTTTTATGAACACTTCTTCTGTCATAGACGAAATTATCATGATAAAATTTATCTAAAAGTAAAACTTTTTGAATATCATTTTCTCCTTTTTTATTTAATTCCTCTACTATTTGATCAACTTGCTCTAATAAATCTGCAATAGGTACATCTTTTTTATTCTCTTTTAATGTTATATAGCCGAATTCAAAATATTTTAAATTTTTTCTATCTTCCTTTTTTATGCTATGCACATTATAACAATCAACTTTATTATCTATTGGTAAAACTTCTTCTGCGAGTGGGACGATTTCATTGATAGGAATCGAATAATTGAAATTAGCATGGAGTGGTAATTGAATTTGGTTGTTCTTTAAATATTCTGCAACTTGCTTGTATTGTTCTTTTTGTTTTATTCCCACTACTACTTGTTTTAAGTTTGGATAATATTTTAATAAATTAGCAAACATCAACTCTATATCCATTCCACCTGTAATAGGTAGAAAAATGTACAAACTTTCTGTATCCTTTTTTTCGTTAGTAGTTAGCACTTCTTCTATTAATTCATATTTCCTATTCATACCCATCCTGTCTCCTTTACTTTTCATTTTCATTATATAACAAAACTCTTATTTTTCGTTCTGAATTTAGTTATTCTTTCCTTACTTTACATTTTTTGCTATAATAAAATTATGAAAAGATTTACTATGAAAGATGAAAAATTTATATGTGAACATTGTGGAAGAGAAGTTTTACCTTTGGGATACACGGCTCGTGATCATTGTCCTTATTGTTTATACTCTAAACATGTAGATATACTACCAGGCGATAGAAAAAATACCTGTTTAGGACTTCTTGAACCTATTGGCATTTCGAAATATAGAGACACCTTTAAAATTATATATAAATGTAGTGTTTGTAAAGAATTGCATAATAATATTATGGCTGCGGATGATGATATGAATAAAATAATAGAACTATCTAATATAGAAAGATAGTTCTTTTTTTAGAAAAGAAAAAAGGATGATTTAGTCCTTTGGTTTAAAAAATAAAGAAAAGATAAATGTAAAGATGATGGCTGCAGTTATACCAGATGCTGTTAGATTAAACATTCCACTTAATAATCCTATAAAGCCATATCTTTGAGCTTGAGCCATGGCTCCATGAATTAATAAATGTCCAAAACTCGTTATTGGTACCAAGGCGCCTCCTCCAACAACCGTTACAATACGATCGTATATATTGAATATATCTAAGAAAGCTCCTAAAGATACGAACAAACTTGTAATGTGTCCTGCGGTTAATTTGGTATTATCTAATATTACTTGTCCTAATAAACAAACTCCTCCTGCGAAGAGGAAAGAATATAAGTATATCATTTTCCCATCTCCAAACTTACAGCGTGTGCTGTTGATAAAATATTTTGTTTTTGATAAACAAGTGTCGGAGAAAATAAAGCTCCTGTTGCAACAAATAACACCTTTTTCAATTCTCCTCTTTCTATTTTTTTAAATATATAACTATAATTTACAAGAGCGCTACATACAGGTCCTGATCCTCCTGCCATAACTTCTTTTTGTTCTTTTAAATCGTATAGCATTGTGCCACAATCATCATAATTCTTACTAATATCTAGGTTATATTCTTGATGCATGTAGTCTATTAGTATTTCTTTTCCATACATTCCCAAATCACCTGTTAGAATTAAGTCATAATAATCAGGCGTTCGATTGGTATCTTTTAAGTGCTGATAAATCGTATCGGCTGCAGCTGGAGCCATAACCGCTCCCATATTAAATGGATCCGTAATTCCCATATCGGATATTTTTCCAATCGTTGCACTTTCTACCTTTATTTTGCTTTTTGTATTTGATAATAATACACTTGCGCCTCCTGTTGAGGTGAATGTTGATGTTTTGGGTTTAGGTGCTCCATATTCTGTCGGATTCCTAAATTGCTTTTCTGAAGACATATTATGGGAACTTACTGATGTAATACATGTTTTTACCTGTCCTGCTTCTATAAAGTTTGAAGCAATTAAAATTCCCTCTACACTAGTAGAACAAGCTCCATATATTCCTAAGAACGGTAAATTATATTTTTGAAGTCCATAACTAGAGGATGTAATTTGGTTTAATAAATCCCCTGCTATTAACAAATCTATACTTTCCTTTGTTCTTTTTTCTTTTGCTAATAATATATCTACACTTTCTTCTAACAACTTTGATTCTGCTTGTTCCCAAGTTTTGGCTCCATTATATAAATCGTTGTATCCTTTATCAAAAAAACTACTTAATGGTCCTTTTTTTTCATAAGGGCCGACGATTGTTGCTGTATTGTTTACATATACATTATTATATTTAAATGTCATATTAGCCTCCCATAATTATAAATCTTATCATACCAAATACCCATGCGGATACTACACCATACAAAATAACCGATCCTGCTAATTTAAAAATATTGCTACCTAATCCAAATATAGGTCCTTCTGTCTTATACTCAATTCCTGCTGAAGTCATAGAGTGAGCAAATCCAGTTATAGGTATGATTAATCCACATTTGCAAATGGTTACCCACTTATCAAAGAACCCTAGTGCTGTAAATAAGGAAGCAAAGAAAACAAGTGTCACGGTAGCAAACATAGAAGCATCTTGTGCTGGTATAGATAAGACATAAGAATAAATATCGATTAATCCTTGTCCTATCATTCCAACAATTCCTCCTACCACAAAGGCAAGAATAGCATTTCTAATCCTATGTTCTGTTGGCATATGTCTTTTTACGATTTCATCATAATCTTTTAATCTCATAGTATCACCTACCTGATAATAGTATGAGAAATATTTTCCTTTTTATACAAAAAAAGATTCGTTGTTTTAAGCAACCAATCTTTCTTTTAATTTCATTAAAATCTTTTTTTCTTTTCTAGATACTTGTGCTTGCGACATACCTAGTTTTGTTGAAGCTTCACTTTGAGTTAATTCATTAAAGTATCTTTCTACAATAATTTCTTTTTCTTCCTCTTTTAAATTTTCTAATTCTACTTTTAATGATTGAATATCACAGTCATATTCTTTTTCCTCTTTTCCTATCACATCACATAAATTAAATTCTTCTTCATTATCACTATAAATACTTCTAACAAATTCATTAGCACTTTTTACTTCTGCCATTTTTTCTTCGTCCATTTCCAAGAATAAAGCAAGCTCACTATCGGTTGGTTTTCTCATCAATTTCTGGGATAAAAATTCTCTTGCTTTATCAATCGACTGATTTAATTTTAAATATTCTCTACTTACCTTTATATTTCTATCTTCGCGAATGTATTTTTTCACTTCTCCTAGAATGTGTTTTACTGCAAAAGTAGAAAAAGCGCAATTGTAGGATGAATCAAAATTTCTGGATGCTTGGATGAGTCCTAAAGCACCTGCTTGAAATAAATCTTCCTTTGCATAATATTTTTCGTACTTTTTAATTACGTAATAAATTAAATTTTGGTTGTTTATGATTAGTTCTTTTTCATCCATAAATATTCTCCTTTTATATATTTATAATACTAAAGGCTTGTAGTTCATTGTCGCTTTTATAGAAGTCGTTAAATATTTTCTTTTCTATTTTTTTATTCTGATTGATTCCACATACAACCACTTTACCATTTATTTTAGCAATGTAACGATATTCCTTTAAAATTAAATCTATACCTGTTTCATCTATATCTTCTATATTGCTTAAATTCATAACTAAATACTTTAGTCCTTTTTCTTCTATTAAGTTACTTACCTCCTTTTGAAAATATTTAGCTGTTTCTTTATTTAATTTTCCTATTAATCTTATAAAAAGAATTCCTCTTCGAATTTCCATATTTATATCTAACAAAATTCTCACCTTACCTTACTATGTATTAAATATAGAACAATCTTTTAAAAAATTATACAAATTCGACATAGTTTGTCCTTTTTTTCGTTCGACAAAGTTCTTGTTTTTACAACAATAGAATTCTTCTTACTATAAAAATCATAGAAATAGATAAATAAGAAAATATGCTATTTTTTTCATCTTGTTT
>CAZWZO010000090.1:0-4375 GCA_964638525.1 uncultured Muribaculaceae bacterium
ACTAGTAGTTAAAACTTAAATACTACTAGTTTCCTTTAATATATAATTATATTCCAAAACGAATCCATTTGGATTCGCTATCTATTCCAGCTCGATATCCTGAGCTTTTATTTTATTGTGGGGCGGTATAAGAGGATCGAACTCTTGCATACTAGTGCCACAAACTAGCGTGTTAACCACTTCACCAATACCGCCAAATGACTACGTATATAAATATACTATGAAAATCGTTTTTTGTCAATTATAATTTTGCTTTTATAAAAAAATAAAACCAACTACTTGGTTTTATCTAATCCTTCTCTTTTATAGGTTTCGTACAATTCTTTAAATCGAGTGAAGTGCACAATTTCTCTTTGTCTTAACCACAACAAAGGTCCAACTACATCTGGATCATCCGTTAGATCGATTAAATTTTCATAAACAGCTCTAGCTTTTTGTTCTGCAGCCATATCTTCATACAAGTCTGCCACAGGATCTCCTGTTGAAGCAAAATACGCTACAGTAAAAGGAACGCCTTGAGCATCGGTTGGATAAAGAGCGCGATTATGTTCAGCATAATGAGAGCTAAGTCCCGCCTCTTTTAACTCCTCTACGGTTGCATCTTTTAACAATTGATAAATCATAGTTGAAATCATTTCTACATGAGCAAGTTCTTCTGTTCCTATATCAGTAAGTAGTGCTTTTCCCCTATTGTCTGGCATGGTGTATCTTTGATTCAAATAACGAAGTGCAGCGGCTAACTCTCCATTTGAACCACCATATTGTGTAACAAGTAACTTAGCTAAATTAAGATCTTTATTTTTAATACGAATCGGATATTGTAATCTCTTTTGATAACTAAACATTTTTATCCTCCTCCCATGGGAAAGCATTCTTATCCCACATCCATGGACTTTGATTTAAACTATTGGAAGCTAAATTGATAGGTCCATACGTTCTTTCATATTCTTCTAATAATTTATTTGCATTAACACGATATTCATTAAAAAGACGCAATGCTTGATTGTCATTTGGATAAACATCCAAATATAAATTTAAATCATGAGCATAAAACATAGCATCAGAAAGTTCCAATAACTTTTGTTGTTGTTTTGTTGCACCTACTAATCTTTGTGGTTGATATTCTTTATAAGGATCATATAAATCTCTAAAGATATTTCCACGCATATACCCTTCATAAGAATTATATAAATTTAAATTGTTTTGATTCAAACTAGACATAGAGTTCAAAGTCGTGTTATAACTTTGTGCTTGTAGTGCTTGTTGTTGTGTTGTTTGTAGGGATTGTTGTAACGGAGTGAAACCTTGATACATAAAATCATTATAATTATTCATAAATCCTCCTTCTTTTTAACATATGTAATTCTAAAAAGAAAGGCTGGGTATTTACCTAACAAAAAAGAAAAGATTAAACAAATACCTATATGCTTCATATACTATATTAGCAAAGGAGTTTTAATATGTTTGAAAGAAATTATAGTCCTTACTCCATACCTCCGTTTCGAAACGGTTTTTCAAATATAGGTGGTGGAGGATTTTTAGGAATGAAAAAAATGAATTGGTCTTCCTTGCTTAACAATACACAAAAAACATTAAATATTATCAATCAAGCCATTCCAATTGTATATCAAGTAAAACCAATCATTGCAAATGCGAAAACCATGTTTAAGGTTATATCTGCCGTAAAGGAAGACGATCAGCCAGTAGAAGAAAACAAGGAAGTAATAACCGAAGAGCAAGAAGAAAAAGCTACAAATACAAACGGACCTGTTTTCTACGTTTAAAAGAGCTTTTTCTTTTTTCTTGCATAAAAAAATACAAGTGTTTAATCCTTGTATTTTTTATATTCTTTAATAACGGGTTGAATTTGTTTATTTTCCAAAGCAGTATTAATAGTTGGCATCAATAAATCATAATGTGCTATTAAAGAATTTGGTTTGTTTTTATAATCATCTTGCCCAAATGGCACAAAATAGATATCTTTTTTGTTATAAAGTTTCATGATGTTTTCACCATTTAAACTAAGTCCATCATTTGTAGATATAGCTAAAATAACTGGGCTCTGGTTACGAAGTGTAGCTTTTACAGCTAAATTAATTGGATTGTCTGTAATTCCATTTGCTAATTTAGCTAAAAAATCTCCTGTAGCAGGTACAACTGCAATGGCATCCATTTTTAATTTTGGACCAAATTGTTCGGCCTCTACAATAGTACTCATTACTTTTTTACCAGTTAATTTTTCTACTTTTTCAATAAAATCTTTACTTTTTCCAAAACGAGTATCATACTTCATAATGTTTTCACTTACAACTGGATAAACATCACATCCAGCCTCCACAAGTTCGGCTATATTAAATAAAACTTTATCTAACGTACAAAATGAAGCACCAATACAAAAACCTATTTTCATACATTTCCCCCTATATCCCTTTTAATCTTTTTGGCTAAAATTTTTCCAGCTTCACTAGGAGCGTACTTAGAAGGAATGGAAGAATACAATTTATAATTCTCATGCTTTTCTCCTACATCTTTAGAAACTCCATATGGAAAGGATGCTATATCTAAAACATAAGCTGCCTCATCCAGTGTGTCTTTATCCATAATATTACTAGGTACAGTATTAATAACGATATCACTTTCTTTAAAATGCGCCTTCATTTGTTCTTTAAAGCGAGTTAAAAAGAATGTATCACTAAAAACACGTGCCAAATCTTCATCCTTTACTCCTATTTTCACATGATAAGAAGAAAGAAGAGCTGCAAGTTTACTTCCTAAATTTCCATATCCTAATATGACAATATTATCTTTTTTCTTTGCTTCTATATCTTTTAATACTCCTTGTAGTGTTAATACATCATTAGCCATTTGAACTTTTTCATCAGCAAGAAGGCATATAATTTTCTTTTCTTTTAAAAGCTCTTTCATTGTCTCATTTACAACGCCTACATAAAAAACACAATCTTTTTTACAAGTATCAAATGTATGACTATCTATATTTATAACTTTATTTAAAGTCTGGATTGCTAAATCACTTGTTATACCTAAAATAGGAAGAATGATCTTATCATATAAAGAAAAATCCACATCTAAAAAAGATACTTTTTTTATATTACTATTTAGATGTACTTGCTCGTATCCCACACAATCTATATCCTCCTGCAAATTATTCATAAGAGAAATATATCTTTCATCTCCCCCAAGTACTAATATTTTCATAAATACCTCCTCTACTATATCTTATTATGATTTTAAAATTTAGTGAGAAAAAGGCACAAAAAAAGAAAGCTTTTGCTTTCTTATTCTACATTTTGTACAGCATCAATGTTTACTTTAGCACTAAATTTTTGACCAGCAATTTCATTTGTAGCATCGTGATCAATCCATAAATATAGCTTATATTCATAAGATTCTCCTGCAGCAATCGTTACTTCACTATCAAGTGCTCTAGAAGTAAGTGTAGATAATAAATCCTTTTTCGTTGTTGCTGTACCTTTATTGCCAGACTTATCTACTTTTACTGTCTCTAAAGAATAACGTACATATTTATCGTTAATTCTTGTTCCTGTAATTTGATCATCTACCAAAGTTAAATTGTATTTTGCATCAATTGTGCCTGTATTTTTTACTTTAAATGTATATGCTGTATAATTTTGCAATGCGTATTCTTCTGATACAGGAACCGCATTTTGAATTGTGATTCCTTCTGATGCAGATTCATCAAGTGTTAATGTTAATGTACCTACTTCGATTACATTTGTCTTTGTTCCTTTCACTGTTACTGTAAAAATAGCATAGGTTGTACCTATAACAGCTAAAATAGCTACAATTGCAACTACAATAGCAACAATCTTTTTTGAGTTATTACTCTTCTTACCTCTACTTGTTTTTGATTTAGAGGCTGTTTTGTTTGCCATAAAATTTTACCTTCCTTCTATTATTTATATATCAAGTATAATATATCCATTCTTTTTTCTCAATCTTATTTACAAATTTTTAGTAAACTTTACGTAAAGTAAAAGAAGTTTATCTTTTTTCAACATCTAGATAAACTTCCATTCCATTTAGATTAAACATTTCTTCTAAATTTTCTTTTTTACTAAACTCAACTGCTAAAGTTTCTTTTTTTATCATCTCTCTATATTCTTCTATAGCTTCTTCAAAATCTTTATCTCCATTGTAATATAAGTTTATACGATCGGTAATTTCAAAGTCTTTTGCCTTTCTCATGTTTTGTACTTTTGAAATCAATTCACGCACAATTCCTTCCTGGATCAACTCTTTACTTAAGGTTGTATTCAATATGATAAAGTTATTGTTTTCCATAGTAGCATTGAATCCTTCCTTAGAGGTAATTCTAATATCACACATATCCGCT
>CAZWZO010000091.1:0-4372 GCA_964638525.1 uncultured Muribaculaceae bacterium
GGATGAAATATCTTTTAAATATGATGGATATGTATTTCACGAAAAGGTTTTAGGAATTATTTATGTTCCAGATCACGTTTATGATGTAAAAGATGCCTCACAAATGATGCCAAATCGTAAAACATATGGGTTTCTTTATATGCCTGTAAAGGAAATAAAGGGGTTTATAAAAGACCAGGTAAAAAATGAATATTCCAAAAAGATGGGAACTAAGGTAGAAGATTCTACGTTTAAAAAACTCATTCCTGATTTTGATACTCGTTATTTAGAGTATGTTCCTTTTAATTATGTGATGGTAGATGTGGATAAAAAGGAAAATAATAATTTAGTAAAAGAGGAGATAGAAAATCAGGTTGACCATGCGATTCAAACCATGGAAATCGAGGATACTTCTAGTTATGCTATGTACCAAGGAGAAGTAGATGAGGGACGTGCCTATGTAGGAATCTTTTCGGGCTTATTCTTATTTATTGCTCTTCTTTCTGTTATCACAACTATGACTCGTGTGGTTCGAAATCAAAAGTTACAAATTGGTACGTTAAAAGCTTTAGGATTTTCAAAATTTAAAATAACAAAACACTATGTAGGATATGGCTTCTTTGTTTCTCTTTTAGGAGCCATTCTTGGTGTTTTATTAGGAAGATACTTTTTGGGTAGTGTATTTTTGAATTTGGAAATGTCTTTCTTTGAGGTACCAAATGGTAGAGTCTATATTCGCGCTACTACATACCTTATGGCTATTCTGGTTGTACTATTTATTAGTGTTGTTACTTTTCTTACTTGTTATAAGGAACTTAAAAAGAAACCAGCAGATAGTTTAAGAAAAGAACTTCCAAAAGTAAAAAATGGTAGTTTAAATATTACAACAAAGGGTATTTTTAAGAAGATGCATTTTTCTAGTAAGTGGAATTTAAGAGACATGCTTCGAAATAAATTTAGAACAATTACAGGAGTACTTGGTATCGTTGGTTGTTGTACTTTAATCGTTTGTGCTCTTGGTATGCTTAATAGTATGAATTATTTTATAAAATTGCAATTTGATGATTTGTATAATTTTAATTATAAGTTGACCTTAAAAGAAAACATTTCGAAAGAGAATTTAGCAAAACTTACAAATCAGTATGGAACTTCTACAAGTGAAACTTTGGCGATTGAAATAAAGGATACCAACAACGAAAGAGAAAGCAATACTCTTTTCGTGGATGATTCAAAGGGACTTATTCGTTTTATAGACAATAAGTATCAATATCAAAAACTTTCTTCTAAAGAAGGAGTATATGTAACTTATAAATATGCGAAAAAAAATAATATTTCTGTTGGAGATTTTATTACATGGCACGCTTATGGAAACAAAAAGTACTATAAATCAAAAGTGGTTGGATTTTATAAAGATCCTCAAGTACAAGGCTTAACTGCAACAAGAGAGTATATAGAAAGCCTAAATCTTTCTTATCAACCTGATTCTTTCTATACCAATCAAAATTTGAGTAGCACAAAAACAATTAAAAATGTAGAAGTGATTCAAAATATTGATGAGTTAAAATCATCCATTCGAAATATGCTTTCTATGATGAGAAAAATGATTGTTATTATTATTGTTTTTGCTGTATTACTTGGTGTTGTAATTATTTATAATATGAGCATTCTATCTTTTGGAGAAAAAGAATATCAGTTTGCAACCTTGAAAGTACTTGGTTTTGATAACAAAAGAATTAAAAAGATATTCTGTTTACAGAATAGTTGGATTTGCGTAATCTCTATTTTCATTGGACTTCCTGTTGGATATAGTTTAACCTCATATTTATTTAAGGCTTGCTTGGATGAAAATTATGATTTTGGTGTACATATCGAATTATGGACTTATTTGTGTGCTGCGATTGGTACGTATTTGGTTTCTTATTTGGTTTCAAGACGTTTAGCTAAGAAAGTAGATAAAATAGATATGGTTTCTAGTTTAAAAAGTAATGAGTAGGTGAGAATATGGGTGAAATACGTGAACCAAAGAAAAAAACATCTATAGAAAAGAAAAGACAAATTATTGAAAAAGGGTTCTTATTGATGTGTGAAGAAGGATATTATAATGTTACTTGTGTTGATATTGCTAAAAAGGCTGGAGTATCAACTGGAATTATTTATCAGTATTTTAAGGATAAAAGGGATATCTTCTTAGAAGGGGTACGAGATTATTCTAATAAAATTATGTTTCCTATGTTAGATGTTGCTTCAAGTAAAAAAATAGAGTTTTCGAATTTAAGAGAGATTATAGGAAAGATGATTGATCATTTTATAAGGGCGCATACTATGAGCAAGAAGGCACATGAACAGTTGATGGCCATGAGTTATTTGGATAAAGACGTAGCAAAAGTCTTTTTAGAAAATGAAATGTTGATGACAAAGAAAATCTCTGCTCTTTTACTTGAGAACAATATAGAAATAGAAAATATGAAAGAAAAGATTCATATAATTATGGGACTTATGGATCAATTGTGTCATGAGATTGTCTATCATAAACATAAAGAGTTAAATTATGCGGTTTATAAAGAACAAGTAATCGATAGTATTCTTGCATTACTTCAATAAAAGGCTTAAAAGCCTTTTTTAAATTTGGATACTAAAACTTTACAATTTTAATAAAATATACTATAATAGAGGACACTCGGTATAGAAAGGGGTACATATGGAGAAAACTCAGAATAAGAAATATGCAATTCTTACAGATATTCATGGCTTGTATGAACCTCTTTTGGCTGTGTTAACCGATATAAAAAGAAGAGGAATTTCTTCTATCTATGTTCTTGGTGATAGTATTGGACTTGGTCCAAATCCAAATGAAGTTTTATCTTTACTAAAAAAAGAAGATGCAACTTTGTTGATGGGAAATCATGAAGAGTACGTTAAACTTGGTACGGATAGTTTTCCTTATTTAAAAAAACTGGATCATGAGAATATTGCATTTACAAAAGAACAGTTAAGTAGGGAAAATCTTTCTTATATTAGAACTTTTCCTCATTTTAAAAGTTTACTTTTGAATGGAAAAAGAATTGCTCTTTGTCATTTTGCAAATGATGTACGTGTTGACTTTATGGAACACAGTACTTTTACATATCAAGAAAATGTGATAGAAAAGACCGGGCATACACAGTTTAATTATACCAATAGTAAGTATCAAGTCGATGAGTTTAAAAATGCTATCGAGTATGCTTTCTTATGTGAAATAGAAAGCCATGAAGAAAAGGAAAAACAATGGAAAGTGTTAGAACGATTTGTTTTAGAAAACAAAGAGTCCTTTCCTACCTATTTATCTGGTATGGCATCTTATATTTTGGATCCTCTTTTTAAAGAGGAAGATAAACTTCTTTCTTATGAAGATTATGATGTTCTGCTTCAAGGACACGTTCATTTTCCATTTCATGAGAATACAGGCAAGCTAGATATTTATACACTTCCTTCCTTAGCACTTGGAAGAGAGAATGTAAATCTTGCTAATTATACGATTTTAAAGGAAGAGAACGGTTCTTGTTTAATAGAACAAGTTCAAGTGCCATATAACAGAAAAAGAATGGAAAAAGTCATAAACGAAAAAGATTTTCCAAAAGAAAAAATTAAGATATATACATCTATGAAATAAATTAGAGGTGAGAAAATGAAAGATATATATAGAACGAAATTACTTGTTCCTAAAGAAGAGAGTTTAAGTGGAAATACAGTTTCAGATGTTGATTCTCATGTAGAAGTCTTTGTAACTTTAAA
Organism: uncultured Muribaculaceae bacterium; assembly: GCA_964638525.1. Taxonomy (GTDB): domain Bacteria; phylum Bacillota_I; class Bacilli_A; order RF39; family UBA660; genus CALVUP01. The sequence goes on from CAZWZO010000091.1 coordinate 3,751, forward strand.
TAAAAAGATGACTATGGCAAAAGAAATCATTACTGGTGTTAAGTTCCCAGTTATAACAACGGTTGCGCATAACTTGATCTTTGATGATTTGACAATATTTAAAGAGAACATTCCAACAGAATCCATACCATCAAGTTATATTCGAGGTACAGTTAAGTACAATGTTTTGTTTTTTGGTAGACTAGAGAAAAAAGAGCTTAACTATGGTAGAGTAGCCTCTCCAATAGAAGTGGCTCATTATATGGAAGAGCACAAGGATGCAAAACTATATAGAACACAATTAGAATACTTAAAAGAGTCCTATGATATAAGAATGGAAGATATGAAAAGCGAACAAAGTAAGGTTTTAAGAAAATAAAAAAAGAAAAGCAGGGGGAATTTATGTTAGAAATAGAAACAGAAGAATTTTCACATTTGACAAGAGGTAAATTGCGTCTTGTTAAAAATAATTCTAGTTATTTTCATACATATAGAGCATCAGATGACTCTTTATATTATAAAGATTGTGTGAGTGATAGATATAGAGAAGAATTTGGTGAAAGAGTAAAAGAGATAGGTAAAAAGATTAATGAAAACAATCATAGGGGCATTTGTCCAATTTTACATTTTGTTTCTAAAAACG
>CAZWZO010000092.1:0-4357 GCA_964638525.1 uncultured Muribaculaceae bacterium
ATAACAAAAATGGGAACCATTTAGTTCAAGAAGCGTACTATTTTTTATGTTTTTGTTCATCTTCTTGGCATCTTTTAAGGGGGTATCCTTATCCTTTTTTCCCCACAAAAGTAAAGTAGGGCAGGTGATTTCTTTTAGATAATAACTTAAATCTTCGTTTACGATGTTTTGAAATGTTTTTCGCATAGAATTATTTAAATTTTTATAATCTTTAGATGCAAAAATATGAAGCAAGTCCTGTAAATAAGTTTTTCTTTTTCTTTTTTGGAGAAGAAATTTTAATTTCTTTAAGAATTTGTATAAATAGGTTTTTAATTGTAATAAAATATTTCTTTTTCTTCTTATTCCTGCACTATCTATTAAAACAATCTTTTCGGCTTCAAATCTATAATAGCCACACAAAGTGAGTATTAATCGTCCTCCAAAAGAATGTCCGATAAGTATGGGATGTTCTAATTTTAAAGAACGTATAAATTCTTGGATAAGTAGGGTGTAATCATAGATGGTTAAATCTTTGTTTGGAAAGGTACTTTGTCCAAACCCTGGTAAGTCGATAATGTAAATGGTATAAAAGTATTTTAAAAAGTTTATGATATAAGAAAAGGTTTTTCTATTGTCTCCCCATCCTGGTAAAATTACAATGGATTTTTTATTTTTATCATAACCATACCTTTCGTAATACAAAGTAATATCTTCATAAGTAAATGTCATATACTTCACCTAAAGTATAGTATGAAAAAATAAAAAAACTGTTAAAAAAAAGAACTACTCAAATAGTTCTTTTTTAAGTACTTCTAAATTGTTATTGTAAATAGATAAAAAATCTAAAGCGTTGTTTTTGTTTTCTTCGGATATGTTATCTAAACGATCAAAACTTATTTTTTGAGCTTTGTAATCGTTTACTAATTCTTTCATGAATTTTGTTTCTTTACTATTGGTTACATCTATAATATAACTGATTTTTTTGTTTTCATATAATTCCTTTATTGTTTCTTTTTCTTTGTCTGTTAGATTGCTGTTTAAATTGTAAACGATAAATCCGTATTTACTTAACCAATTTAAAGAGCTGTCACTTACAACTAGATTTTTATTTACAGAGTTTGAAGCGATTAATTTAATTGTTGCATCGATTTCACTTACGCTCACTTCTAACTTATCATAAGAAGCGTCAATTTTATCTTTTAAAGATTTATTATTGATGTATTCTTCAAGCCCTGTTTTAATATTTTTAGCCATCATAAGTAGATTAGCTGGATTTAACCAAGACTCTTCAAGAGTATAATTGGAACTCATACCATAAGTGCTATCTATAATTTTAATGGTTTCGTTTTTATCTAGTAATTTTGTAGCAATGTCTCTTGCGCTTCCTAGCCCGTTGTATATGAATAAATCTTTAGAAGCGGTATCTTTAATAATTTTATTTGTTAGCTTATAGGTTTTGATGTTTACATCGTTGGGATAAATTTTTGTAACTGTTGCGTTTGAACCATATAAGTAGTTTGCTAAAAACTCTGTAGGATAATCACTTGTTACAATATGAATGTCCTCCATGTTGTCATTGGTAAAACATCCTGTTGTTAAAAATAGTGTTAGAAATGCAATTGTTAAAACGTATGTTAATTTTTTCATATTTTTCCTCTTTTCTTCTTTTCTTTTTTCTTTGTCTGTTTCTGTCTTTGTTTTTGTTTTTGTCTCTGTCTTTGTCTTTGTCTGGCTTCTAGTGGGTAGGGGATCGTATCCGGATGATTTAGAAAAAGGATTACATCTTAGTATTCTCTTGATGCCTAAAATGTTTCCTTTTACGAAACCGTATTGCTCTAAAGCTTGTTTATAATAAGTGGAACAAGTTGGATAGTATCTACAATAACTATGCCATCTACCTGGTAATTTTTGATAAAGGTTGATTAGTTTGATTTGCAAGTTTTTTATATCCATCACCCACCATCCATTATATTTATTTTATCAAAAGCAAGAGGGTTCGTCTAGAAAATAAAGAAATAAATATAAAATAAATGTAAAATGAAGTCATAGAAAAAGAAAAATGGGAAAAGACGTTCCTTTTTTTTCTATATTTGATATAATGAGAATGGTGATACTATGAAAGAGTTATTTAACAAATTAAATATTGAACCTAAAAATAAGCAATTGTATCAAGTTGCTTTTTCCCATTCTTCTTATGCGCACTAACATCATTTAAAAGCAAACTATGAAAGACTAGAGTTTTTGGGAGACGCTGTAGTGGATTTAGTAGTAGCGGATTATTTATATAACAATCGCAATTACAAAGAAGGAGAGATGACAAAGCAAAGGGCTTCTTATGTATGTGAAAATGCACTTTATGAATATGCGAAAGATTATAAATTTACTGATTATATTAAAGTAGGCCATGGAGAAGAACACGATGGAGGCAAATACAAAAAAGCAATTGTTGCCGATATATTTGAAGCCTTTATGGGTGCCATTTATTTGGATTTAGGATACGATACAGTAAGAAGAGTTATTTTAGATATCGTTGTTCCTTATATTGAAAATCCAAATATTAAATTTTTTAGTGATTATAAGTCAGCTTTACAAGAATACATTCAAACAGAACAAAGAACACTTGTATATGAACTTGTAAAGGAAGAAGGACCTGCTCATGATAAGCTTTTTACGATTGAAGTAAAAGTGGATGATATGGTATTTGGAGTAGGCTGTGCTGGAAGTAAGAAAGAAGCCGAACAGGAAGCCGCACACGATGCATTAAATAAATTGGCAAAATAGGAGTGAGATAATGGAAAGATATAATCCAAATTATAAAGAAGGACTTACAAGTGAACAAGTTTCAAAAAGACAAGCAGAGAGACTGGTAAACTACGATGAACAACCAAAAACAAAAACGACAAAGGAAATTATAAAGAGTAATTGTTTTACTTTTTTTAATTACTTGAATATTGCTCTTGGTATTTTCGCTTTAGTAGGAGGAATACTAGGAGGACAGGGGATAGCTTCTTTAAAGAATTGTTTGTTTATGGGGGTAATTATGATTAATACCGTTATTGGTATCATTCAAGAAATTATTTCGAAAAAAACAATTGATAAGCTATCGGTTTTAGCGGAATCCAAAATAGTAGTAGTAAGAGAAAAAGAACAACAGGAAATCTCTCCACATGAGATCGTATTAGATGATATTCTTTCTTTAAAAATCGGAAATCAGGTGGTTGCCGATTGTATAATAGAAGAGGGAAACGTAGAAGTAAATGAGTCTTTTATTACAGGAGAAGAAAAAACGATTAGTAAAGGAAAAGGCGATTCATTATTATCTGGAAGCTTTATTGTGTCTGGGAGTTGTTTTGCAAAAGTAGAACACGTTGGTAAGGAAAATTATATTTCCAAAATTTCTGCAGAAGCAAAATATGTAAAACAAGTAAATTCGGTTATTATGCATTCTTTTGAGTCCATGCTTAAAGTTTTAGCTACTTTAATTATTCCAATCGGTATTATTTTCTTAATCAATCAGTTGATTGCAACGAATTATCAATTTTCTGAAGCTATTATTTCTACAACAGCAGCTTTAATTGGTATGATTCCAGAAGGACTTGTTTTACTTACAAGTTCGGTTTTAGCGGTTAGTGTTGTACGTCTTTCTCGTTATAAGGTTCTAGTCCAACAGCTTTACTGTATTGAAACCTTGGCAAGAGTAGATGTGATTTGTTTGGATAAAACGGGAACTATTACAGAAGGAAATATGGAGGTAAAAGATGTTCTTATTTCAAAGAAGGAAAAAGAACAAGAAATAGAAAAAGTTTTACAGTCCATTACCTATGCCCAAGAAGATCCTTCTCCAACTTTTAAGGCTATTAAAGAAAAATATAAACCAAAAAAGATTTATCAAGCTATTGATACGATGCCTTTTTCATCCATTCGTAAATTTTCTGCTGTAGCTTTTGAAGAGGGGACTTATTATTTAGGAGCACCTGAATACATATTAAAAAAAGAATTTAAAGATGCAAAAATAGAAGAGTTGCAGAAAGATTACCGTGTTTTAGTTTTAGCGGGAAATAAAAAAGAAATCACAGAAAAACCAACTGGATTAGAAGTATACGCTTATATTTTGATTCAAGATAAAATAAGGAAAGAAGCAAAGGATACTTTAGAATATTTCCAACAACAGGGAGTGGAAGCAAAAATTATTTCTGGAGACAATCATAAGACAGTTGCGGCAATTGCAAAAAGGGCAGGACTTAAAGAAGTAAAAAGTATCAATGCTATGGAAATAACAGACGAAAATATAGATGAAGTTGTGCTTCAATATAATGTTTTTGGACGAGTAAAACCAGATATGAAGAAAAAATTGGTTATTGCTTTACAAAAACAA
>CAZWZO010000093.1:0-639 GCA_964638525.1 uncultured Muribaculaceae bacterium
TCACTTATTGTAATTGGAACTTCTAAATAGATATCATCTCCATCCCTATGATAGAAAGGATGTTCTTCTACAAGAAATTCTAAATATAAATCTCCATTTGGTCCACCATTCTCTCCGGCACCACCTTTTCCAGGCAAACGCAAACGATCTGCGTTATCTACACCACTTGGAATAGTAACAGTAATCGTTTTATTTTTTCTAATTTTACCTTTTCCATGACACTTTGTACAAGTCTTCTTATAGGTTACACCTTTACCATTACATTTTGGACAAGTACTTTTTGATAGAAAAGAACCAAACATAGTATTTTGTTGTTGTGTAACTGTGCCACTTCCATGACAAGTCTCGCAAGTTTCTTCTCCACTACCACCTTTACCATCACAGCTATCACAATCTTCTGTAATGTCCAAATCTAAATCTTTTTTACAACCATATACAGCTTCTTCAAAGGTAAGTTTTATACGCATCAAATGATCGCTACCTTGTCTACTACGATTCCTACTTCCTCTAGAAAAAGAAGAGAATCCTCCACCGCCAAAGCTTGATCCAAATAAGTTATCAAAAATATCAGAAAAATCAAAATCAGAGAAGTCATAACCACTAAATCCACCAGAGGAAGCCCCACCATTACTAAAGGCA
>CAZWZO010000093.1:649-4355 GCA_964638525.1 uncultured Muribaculaceae bacterium
GTGTCCAAATTGATCATATTGCTTACGTCTATTTTCATCCGATAATACAGCGTACGCTTCTTGTACTTCTTTAAATTTTTCTTCGGCGTTTTCTTCTTTACATACATCAGGATGGTATTTTTTAGCAAGTTTTCTAAAAGCACGTTTTATTTCATCTTGTGTTGCGGTTTTCTCTACTCCTAATACCTCATAATAATCTCTTTTATCCATTATTTCACCTACTTATATAAAAGATAAGTTCTAGTTTCCTAGAACTTTCTTTTTTTATTTTTCTTCAAATTCAGCGTCTGCTACATCGTCCGATTTTTTATCTTCTTTCTTATCTTCTTTTGTTTCTTCTTGAGCTTTAGCTGCTTGTTCTTTTTGTACTTGTTCGTATACTTTTGTAGCAAGAGCCATAGCTTTTTCTTGAAGTTTATCTTTTTTCTCTTTAATCTTATCTATATCATTTGCTTCTAAAGCGTCTTTTACTTCTTTACATAACTCTTCGGCTTCTTCCTTTTCTTTTTTATCAATCTTATCTTCTAGATCTTTTAAAGATTTTTCTGTTTGGAAGACTAATTGTTCTGCTTCATTCTTTAAGTCAGCTTCTTCTTTTTTCTTCTTGTCTTCTTCTTTATTTGCTTCCGCTTCCTTCATCATCTTATCGATTTCTTCATCAGAAAGGTTTGTATTAGAAGTAATGGTAATAGCTTGTTCTTTGTTTGTTCCTAAATCTTTTGCTTTTACATTAACAATACCATTAGCATCGATATCAAATGTAACTTCGATTTGAGGTACACCACGAGGTGCAGCTGGGATACCAGTTAATTGGAATCTACCTAAAGTCTTATTATCGCTTGCCATACTTCTTTCACCTTGTAATACGTGAATATCTACAGCAGGTTGATTATCAGCAGCTGTTGAGAATACTTGTGATTTTGAAGTTGGAATGGTTGTATTTCTATCAATAAGTACAGTCATAACTCCACCCATTGTTTCAATACCAAGTGATAATGGTGTAACATCCAAAAGTACGATATCATTAACTTCACCTGTTAATACACCACCTTGAATAGCAGCACCCATTGCTACAACTTCATCTGGGTTTACTTCACGAGATGGTTCTTTACCTAATTCTTTCTTAATTAAATCATATACCATTGGAATACGAGTAGAACCACCAACTAATATTACTTTATTAATATCTTCTTTGCTTACTTTTGCATCTTTCATAGCTTTTCTAACAGGTTCTAATGTTGAATCTACTAAATCACGAATCAAATCTTCAAATTTAGCACGAGTAAGTGTAACATCTAAATGTAAAGGTCCATCTTCTCCTTGTGAAATAAATGGAGCGGAAACTTGTGTTGTAGACATTCCTGATAAATCCTTTTTCGCTTTTTCTGCAATTTCTTTTAATCTTTGCATAGCCATTTTATCTTTTGTTAAATCTACACCATTTGCCTTTTTAAATTCTTCTACTAAATAATCAATGATTCTTTGATCGAAGTCATCTCCACCTAAATGGTTATTACCACTTGTTGATTTAACTTCAAATACACCATCACCAAGTTCCATAATAGAAACATCAAAAGTACCACCACCTAAGTCATATACTAAGATAGTTTGTAAATCTTCTTGTTTGTCAAGTCCATAAGATAAAGCAGCTGCTGTTGGTTCATTGATAATTCTTTCTACTTTTAAACCAGCAATTTTACCAGCGTTTTTAGTAGCTTGACGTTGTGCATCATTAAAGTATGCAGGAACGGTAATAACGGCTTCGCTTACTTTTTCTCCTAAATAACTTTCTGCATAATCTTTAATATAACTTAAAATCATAGCTGAAATTTCTTCTGGTGTATATTCTTTTCCATTTGCTTCTACTTTTTTCTTTGTACCAATTAATCTCTTGATAGAAGAAATTGTATTTTTATTTGTGATAGCTTGACGTTTTGCAGCATCACCAACAATTCTTTCGTCTCCTTTGAAAGCAACGACAGAAGGAGTGGTTCTTGCACCCTCTGGATTTGGAATAACCTTTGGTTCTCCACCTTCTAATACAGCACAGCAACTATTTGTTGTACCTAAATCAATACCTATTATTTTTCCCATATATCATCTCTCCTTTATTAATCATCTAATTTATTTACTTTTACTGCGGCAGGTCTTATAACTCTGTCTTTTAATTTATAACCCTTTAACAATACATCTAAAACTATATTGTTTGGTTTATTTTCATCCTTGTCTACCATCATAGCTTGATGCATAGATGGATCAAATTCCTTTTCGTAAGCTTCGATTTCTTCTACCCCATACTTCTTTAATATTTCACTTAATGAAGCATAAATCATCTTAAAACCTACTAAGAATTTAGATAACTCATCATTTAGATTATTATCATCTAAATTTAAAGCTCTCTCAAAATTATCAAGAACAGAAATCACTTCTAATATCAAGTCTTGATTTGCATACTTAAGCATATTTGCGGTTTCTTCTTCTTTTCTTCTTCTGAAATTAATCATTTCAGCCTGAACCATCATAGCTTTATTTGTAGCTTCTTCTAGTTCTTTTTTTAATTTCTCGATTTCTTTGTCTGCATGCTCCTTGCAACAATGCTTTTTGTTTTTCTTATGTTTTTCTTCTTGGTGTTGTTCGCATTTACAGTCACATTTCTTTTCTTGTTCTTCTACTTTTTTCTCTTGTTCCATTTTTTACTCACTTCCTATTTGATCTTTTATATATTCTAGCATAGCAACCACTTTGTCATAATCCATTCTCTTTGGACCAATAATAGCAATGGTTCCCTCTTCTTTTGGTGTTACATACTTTGTCTTTATTACGGTCGTATCCTCATCAAAATCATTCTCATGACCAATGTAAATATTGATATCACTCTCATCGGTTTCAATATTATCAATAATACTTTTATCATCCAGTTTTGAAAAAATGTCACGTATTTTGTCTATAGAAGAAAACTCTGGCTGATTTAATAAGTTGTTTTTACCAACAATATTGATATTCTGATTTGAAAAATCTCTAAATACATCATAGAAAGCTTGGTAAATTCTTTCATGTTGTGATACATATTTCGCAATAATTGGTTTTACTTCAAATTCTAATTTTTTTGCTACTTCATCTACAGGTGTACCAACAATAATATTATTGATTAAACCAACTGTTTTTTCTATTTCTTTTAAAGAAACACCATCTAAAGAAATATTTTTATGTTCCACGTATCCCTTATCTGTAATTACAATTGCTACCAATTGATTCTCATCGATAGGAACAACGCTTACTTGTTTTAAAATATTTTCATGAGAAGCCTTTCCCAAAGAAATAGTCGTACAATTTGTTAAATCGGAAATAATTTGCAAGCTCTTAGAAATGGTATCGTTTAAACTAAGTTTCGAATTATTAAAAACCACTTGTAAATTTAAAACATCTTCTCCGCTCATTTTTTTAGGTTCCATTAAATGGTCTACATAATAACGATATCCCATCTCACTTGGTATTCTTCCTGATGAAGTATGTGTCTTTTCAAGTAAACCCATATCTTCTAATGTTGCCATTTCACTTCGAACGGTTGCACTTGAGCACTTTAGAGTTTTACAAATCATCTTTGAACCAATTGGTTTTGCTGATTTGATATACTCATTAATAATTAACTTTAAGATCTTTTTTTGTCTTTCTGTCAACATATTAGCCTCCTAGCACATCTATTATC
>CAZWZO010000094.1:0-4354 GCA_964638525.1 uncultured Muribaculaceae bacterium
CTTTAGAAGGAGAAATCATTCATGTAGGAGGTTCTCTATCAGGAGGAAGCCTAAAACTACAAACTTCTACTTTGTCTTTAAAGAATGATTTAAGAAGATATGAGGAACAATTGGAAGAGACCAAAGCTGCACTTGAAGAGATTGATGCTAATTTTAAAGAAACCGAACAGAAAAGAAAAGCCAAAGAAGAAGAGTTATATAAAATAAAAACACATGAAATCTCCTATGAAGAAGAGATAAAGAATAAATTAGAAACTTTAAATGTTAGAAATTTAGAAAAAGACGAAGTAGAAAATGAACTTTCTAATTTACTACACGTTGTAGATAGTTCTATTTCCAAAGAGGAAGAAGAACTATTAAAAGAGTACTATGATAAAGAAAAGAAAAAAGATGAAACAAAGATGAATATCCAATCTTTGCAAAAGAAACAGGACCAAATAAACAGTGAAATAGAAGAGATTGAAGCCGTTAACAAGCTTTCTTCCTCTACTTTAAGAAAACAAGAACAAGAATTAAAAGATTTAGAAATTACAGTAAATCGTATGGATATACGTCTAGATAGCTTGCTTAGCCGTTTAAATGAAGATTATTCTTTGACTTATGAAAAAGCAAGAGATTTATACCAGTTGGATATTGATGTAGAAGAGGCAAGAAGAAAAGTAACCATTTATAAAAGTAACATTAAAAAATTAGGAATGGTAAACTTGATGGCTATAGAAGAATACGACCGAGTAAATACTCGTTATGAATTCTTAAACAATCAAAAGGAAGATTTGCTTCATGCGGAAGATACCTTACTTGAAATTATTGATCAAATGGACGAAGTAATGAAAAAGGACTTTAAAGAAACTTTTGATCGTATCGAAATCGAGTTTAAGAAAGTATTCAAGGAACTTTTTGGAGGAGGGGAAGCGACTCTTAAATTAACGGATCCTACCAACTTATTAGAAACAGATATTGAAATCATTGCTTCTCCACCTGGCAAGAAATTAACAACGATCAATTTGCTTTCAGGAGGAGAAAAAACATTAACCGCTATATCTTTGTTATTCGCAATATTAAATGTAAGAACCGTTCCTTTCTGCTTGTTTGACGAAGTAGAAGCAGCTTTAGATGAGGCCAATGTAGATAGGTTTGGGCATTATTTAAATCATTATAGTGGTAAAACGCAATTTATCATTATTACACATAAAAAGAAAACTATGGAATACGCAGATACTTTATATGGTATTACTATGCAGGAATCAGGTGTATCCAAATTAGTAAGTGTTTCTCTAAAAGATAAGTAGTTGACAAAAAATGTCAACTCTTTTATTTATTTTACAAATAGTAACAATCTTAGAAATAAAGTATGTTATAATTATTACAATAAGGAGTGAGAATATGGAAGAAAAATTAAATCCTTTAACAGAAGATGCTTTAAGTATATATATTGATAAAGATAACAAGATTACTTTATATCGAGGAGATAAAGAGGCAAACTATGCACCAAGTCTTCTTGAACTTTTAAATGTCATTAGTGATTTAAATGATAGTGATTGTTACAATGCAGCTCGTGTGTTACAAACCGAAGAGAAAACAACTTATTTATTCCAGTCCAATAAAACAGAAGAAAATACAAATGTTACTTGTCACGTAAAAATAGAAGCCGCAAATGCATCAACATTATTGGATACTTTAATTGTAGATGATAATGAAGAAGTAGTATCGATGAAAGAACAATTAGCACGTGAGGTAGAAAAGATAGAAAACAAAGGTTTAGAAAGAGCAAAACTATCTTCAAGAATTATCTCTTCCATTAAAGAAAGAGCAAAAGAAAAGAAAGAAAAATTTATTGCCAATCAAGACAAAATTAAAAGAAATGCTATTCGAGTAGGAGCCATCGCAGGAGTAAGTATAGTCATTGCTTCTTCTATTGCACTTTTAAGTGAAGATATCGAATTGCATAAGCAAAATCCATATGATTATTCCGATGTTTCTTCTGATACCTTCTATGCCACTGCTCCCGATGAATTTGTAAGAGACCATGATGAAGAGTTTCAAAAAGATAAAAAAGCTTACGAAGAAAAAGAAAGACAGGAAGAGATGAGCAGGTATAACGAAGTTATAAATGCAGGGCAACAAGAAACACCATCAAGAGCAAAATAATATCTTGAAAATCAAGTAAGATTATATTATACTTATATAGAGTAGAGAATAATGAAAGAGGTTAATGATTATGAGAAAAAAAGATAAAAAAATTAAGGAATTAGAAAAAAATAATAAATTATTAGTAACAGTTATTGCTATTTTATCTTTTCTTGTGTTAATTGGAATAGGTATGTTAGCAGTAAAAACAGTAGTTAAAAAAACTATGCATCAATATGAGGATATCGATTATTTAGTTGTCGATAAGGATGGTACACTAACAGGATTTACAGAATACAACCTTACAAAAGAGAAAAAGGTAGAATATAAAGATGGTGTTCGTACGAAAGAAACTTATTCTGCAGGAGATAAACTTACTACTTTAATCGAAAAAGAAGAGAAAACAGAAGTAGTTCTTCCAAAAACAATAAAAAAAGTAGACAAAGAAGTTTTTTATGGAAATACATTTATTAAATCTTTAAAAATAGAAATGAATATTAAAGAAATCACAGATAGTATGTTCTATTCTTCTTCGATAGAAAAAATAACTTTACCAGACAGTGTAAAAACAATCAGTACCAATGCCTTTAATGGATGTATGAATCTACAAGAAGTAGTAACAACAAAAAATTCTAAGTTAGATACAATCAAACCAGGTGCCTTCTCTGGATGTTCTTCTTTAAAATCAATTAATTTGAAGAACATAAAAGAAATAGGAAGCAAAGCTTTCTATGGTTGCAACAGTCTAAAGAAAGTGTATCTTTCCGTGAAACTTGAAAAAGTAGGAAGTGAAGCCTTTAAGTATTTAGCAAACAATTCACAAATTATCTTGCAAAACATAAAAACAAAGAGCTTAGTAGATGGAAAATATACATTAAGTAAAACAAGTGTGAAATTAGATTCAAAAGCATTTAAATAATGCTTTTTTTCTTTACTAAAAACAAAAACTTCTATATAATAATCTATATGGAGAAATATATAAAAGGACAATATAAAAAAGATATATTTAAAAGTGAGACTGGTTATGTAATCGGTCTTTTTAAAGTAATGGAAACCAACGATGAAGATATTGAAATCTATCTAAACAAAACAATCACTTTTACAGGATATTTTCCAGAGTTAAATGATATAGATACTTATATTTTCTATGGAAAACTAGTTGTACATGATCGTTATGGAGAACAATTCCAAGTAGAGCATTTTGAAAAACTACTTCCAGATCAAAAGGATAGTATTGTTACCTTTTTAAGCAGTGGTATTTTTAAAGGTATCGGGGAACAAAAAGCAAAAAAAATTGTAAAGGTATTAGGTAAAGATACTTTAAAGGTTATTTTAGAAAACAAAGAAAACTTATTACTGATTCCAACGATTACACAAAAAAATGTAAATACACTTCATGATGGACTTGTAGAATACCAAGATAGCTATCAAACAATTGTCTTTTTGGGAGATCTTGGTTTTACGACAAAAGATAGTATTGCTATTTATAACGAGTACAAAGTAAATACAAAAGAAGTAATCGAAAACAATATCTATCAAATTACAGAAGATATAGAAACAATTGGATTTAAAAAAATCGACTATATTGCCTTAAGACAAGGATTAAATCCGAAGGATACTCTTAGAGTACAAGCCGCTATTTTGTATGTAATTAAGGAATTGTGTAATATAATAGGGCATAGTTATCTAAATGAAAACAGCATTGCTACTTATTTATTTAAAATAACAGGAAGAATTGAAAAAGAAGCTTTTTTAGAAGCCCTTCATCACTTGGTAGAAGAGGAAAAGCTAGTAAAAGAAGAAGAAAAGTATTATTTAAAAGACATGTATGATGCAGAAGTAAATATTGCTTATCGTTTGACCTATTTACAAAAACTTCCTATAAAAGTAGATAAAAAATTAGACAAGGCTATAAAAGAAATACAAGAATTATATCAAATTAACTATAATATGGAACAAATAGAAGCAATTATAGAAGCATTAACAAAGAATGTTTTGGTAATTACAGGAGGTCCTGGGACAGGAAAAACAACTATAATTAATGCTGTTTGTGATATTTATAAATTAAAAAATAAAATTTCACAAGACAAATTCGTAGAAGAAGTAGCGTTACTGGCTCCAACAGGAAGAGCCGCTAAAAGAATGGCAACTTCTGCAAAGGCAAGTGCTTATACAATACATAGGTTTTTAAAATGGAATAAAGATTTAAATAAATTTCAAATAAATG
>CAZWZO010000095.1:0-4292 GCA_964638525.1 uncultured Muribaculaceae bacterium
AACTTCCCATATAGTAAGGGGCAATTTGATAAGGAGCAAAGTATAAAAGAATGCCCTCCTCTGTAAAAGCAAAATTCTCAAAATTAGAGGGTTTTGGAGTCGTACCTTCTAATAGCATTTCTTTTATAGTGGGATTTTGAAAATTTGATTTCTTTTCTAATTCCATTCTTACTTGATTTGAAAATAGATTTAAAATGTTAGGGTTTTCTTTTACTAAATCATTAATAGTTATAATTTTATTTTTTCTTTTGTCAAAATTGATAGTATAAATTGTTGGATTTGGATGAGCGCCTCCCGTAAATATGGAATTGTGAAAAACATAGGATAGGTAATTGGGTGTTTCATATTGTTCATAATAAATATACAAACTATAAGGAATATCTTGTATAAACACATTTGTTTGTTCTTTAAAATCTTGAATATTTTTATAAATATACTTTTCTACTTCATCGTTTAACAACTTATACTTACTTTTCGGATAAGAAACTCGAATATCATTTTTCATATTTCACCTATATCGTGCTTGTTAGCATTTCCTTTATGTTTCGTATATAAAGTCCAAAGATATTTATTTTATAAATGTCTTCCTTACAAGTTACTTCTACCTCTGTTAGTTTTTGATTGTTGCTATCTTTTACAATTACCTTTCCTACAGGTGTTCCTTTTTTTATTGGTAAAGATACATCATCTAAAACAAGTTCAGTTGTATATTTTATATCTTTATCGGTTTTCTTTTTGAAAAGTGTAATATCATTTTTTAAAATAATATCTACTTTTTCTTTGTTTGCTTTATCTAAGGTAAGTGTATCAATTTTTTTACCTTTTTTTTCTATTAATTTTACTTCGTATAAATCAAATCCATAATCCAAAAGTGCCATCGTTTCGTTGTTTCTTACTTTGCTATTTTCTTCACCAAGGACAATTGCGACTAATCGCATATTATTTTTTTTAGCTGTTGCTGCAAGGCAATATCCTGCGTTATCGGTATGTCCCGTTTTTAATCCATCTGCACCTTGGTATTGTCGTACTAATTTATTAGTATTAACAAGCCAGAATTTGTTTTTTGTATCCTTTCTTAAATAATCTTCATATATAGAAGAAAAATTAAGTATTTGTTCATGAGAAAGAAGTTCTTTTACTATAACGGATAAATCTTTTGCTGTAGAATAATGATTGTCTGTATCTAGTCCTGTACAGTTTGAAAAATGTGTATGCTTTAGTCCTAAATCTTTGACTTTTTTATTCATTAATTTTACAAATTCTTCTTCGCTTCCTGCGATATATTCAGCCATAGCCACTGTAGCATCATTCGCACTTGCAACGGATATACCTTTAAATAGATCTTCTACGCTCATTTTTTCATTTGGTTCCAAATAAATTTGACTTCCTCCAAAAGAAGCAGCGTTCTTGCTTACTGTTACAATATCTTTCCAAGATATTTTTCCTTTTTCTATTTGTTCTAAAATAATAATTTGTGCTGTCATTTTAGTTAAAGATGCAATTGCAAGTTCTTTGTTCGCATCTTTTTCATAAATAACACTACCACTATTGTAATCAAATAAAATTCCACTTTTCGCATTTTGTATCAAATTAATTTTACTATCTTTTTCTTTCGTTTTAGCACAAGTAAAAGTAGGTATAAAAACAGAAAAACATAGTAACATAATAATAAATCTTTTCATAAAATTCCTCCTAATAACTATTATGTAATAGAAAGAAAATTTATTAACAAAGGATGAGATTATGAAAAAAAAGAAGAACATTGTTTTTATTTTATGTAGTTGTTTTATTTTTTTATTTGGTAGTTTTTTCTTTATTGGTAAAAATGGTAAAAAGAAAGTTTCTACTTCTAAAAATAAATATCCTTATTATATAGAGAAAAATAAAGAACGTTATTATAATTACAAACAAACGCATTTCAATTATAAAGATTCTGATATTATTACTCATGTGAATTTAAACTTGGATTATCCATTTTATACCCATACTTCTAAAACACCTTATTTAAATAAAAATTATATTTTAATTAATAAATATTTCTTTGTAGACTCAAAATATGTTCCTTCACAACTAGAAGAAATACAATATTGTACTAAGGGAAATATTTACTTAGTAAAGGAAGCAAAAGAAGCTTTTGAAGCTATGTGCAGTGCCATTCAAAAAGATAATTTAAAGCTTAGAAGTATTTCTGCCTATCGTTCTTATATTTATCAACTTAATTTATATAATAAATATTTAGTCCATGATACAAAGAAGAATGTCGATACCTATTCAGCAAGACCTGGTTACTCGGAACATCAAAGTGGATTGGTTGTAGATGTAGATGATGGCATCACGGATTTTAATAATTTTGAAAGTACAGATTCTTTTACTTGGATGGAGAAAAATGCCTATAAGTATGGTTTTATTTTGCGTTATCCAAAGAATAAAGAAAAGATTACTGGTTATCAATATGAATCTTGGCATTATAGATATGTGGGAAAGGAAATTGCTTCTTACATAAAAAAACATAATATTACTTTTGATGAATATTATGCTCGTTTTTTAATTAAAGAAAATTAATTATTTGTAAGCTTATCTAATAAGCTTTTTTCCTTTTCATAGGTATTTGCATTCAAAGCCATTCCAAGAACAAATACATAGGATAGTAAATAGATCCATAACATTAAAATTAAAATGTTTGCAACACTTCCATAGAATAAATCATATTTGTTAAAAACACCAATATAAACGGAATATACTTCTGAAGCTAGAATCCAAATAATAGTTGTAAAAATAGCACCTTTTGTAGTTGTTGAACTTTTTATTTTTTTATCAGGTGCCATTGTATATAACATCTTTATACTTACAAAAATAAAGATCAAAGAAATTGGATATTTTAGTACCTGATAAATCACTTGAATCGCTTTGGCACTTGTTGTTGTCCCCATGGCATTATTAATTAGTTTTAATATAAAATCACCAAATACAGGTACAACGATCAAGAATAACAATAGGAATACTAAAATAATCGTCATAAGTAATGCTTTTATTCTTCTGGATAAATAATCTTTATCCTTAAATTTATAAATAGAATTCGAAGCAATAATCATAGAATGGGTACCATTGCTTGCTAAAATGAAAGCAGAAACATAAAAGATTCCCATACTAGTTCCAATGCTTTTTCCTGATACAAATCCAACAAGAGCATCCGATACTTCTGCTGGAATAGAAATAGCAAATAAATTTTCAAAGGTGGAAAGAGAAAGATGAAAAGAAGAAGCAATCGCTCCTATTAAAGCAATAAGAGGAATCAAAGATAGAAGAAAAAAGAATGATAATTGTCCAGGCAATATTCTCATTTCTGGTTTCTGAATAACATTGTATATGGATTTCAACATTCTTTTTGTCTTCGTTTTCATTTTACTCATCCTTACTTATAGTCTTCTTTCTTATTTTTCATTTCTAAAGTTGCTTCGCTAATAGCATCGTCAATTGTTTTAATATCATCTTTGATCATACTAAATCCAATTGATGCCCCAAAACCATATGGAAGTTTCTTTAATTCTTTCGCTAATTTCTTGGTATAGTTTTCTATTTGAGATTCACTATAGCCAATTGTATAAATTAAGAATTCGTTACCATTTGTTCTTATAATTTCACTGTTTTCTAGTTGGGTGTTTACAAGAACAGAAGCGGCTTTTACAATTAAATCGTCTCCTGCTTCATAACCATGATTGTCATTTACATATTGAACATTATTAAGATCGATCATAATTATAGATTGTGGTAATACTTTGCAGTCATCCCATTTATTAATATTTAAATTTAAATAGTTTCGATTCTTTAATGCTGTTAGTAAATCTGTGTATTTTACTCTTTCTTCTTTCTTAACTTTTTTAATTCTATGTTTATTTTTTGTATAAGCAATAATTCCTATAACAACAAATAGAATAATTACTAATAGAATAAATACTGAAATCAACACTTTACTAAATGATGAGGTATCAATTTTTGTTGTCATTAAATTAGCAAGTCCACTGTTTCTATACTTATAGTAAGAATTTGTGTTAATTATATAGTTAAATAATTTATAAAAAGTTTCATCATTTTTCTTTACCTTAAAACTATATTCACTTGTAGTAACATCCGTATACAATACTTCATAATTCTTAAATACACTGTTTTTATAGTAAGAGTAAACTTCTTTATCCACAACAATCATATTAGAAGAATTTTTATTTACTAATTTTTTGACTTTATCTACCGTAACGATATCAGCTCGACTATTCTTTTCAAAGTACTTTGTTACT
>CAZWZO010000096.1:0-4144 GCA_964638525.1 uncultured Muribaculaceae bacterium
TTAAGATTCATTTTGTCAATTATTTTTCTTTTCTGAGAAACAGCCTTGCCTTTTTTATCTAAAAGCGTTCCAATTTTATGGTGATAAATTTCATTTTGAAGATTGTCAATTTTATTAAAATCAATCTGTTGTCCAAGAGAAGCAAAAGGAAGATTTTCATTTATCTCATGTTCATAATATACATACAAATCTTCATCTACCTCTCTAGTGCAACCCTGCAAGGATTCGTCCTCTACCCAAGAGAATAGAGGACATAGCTCACAATCTACATTGTCACATTTGTAACAATTTAAATTAAGATACATTTTGCCAACACTTTTCAAAACACTTTGGCATATACGGTATCCAAGCTCCATTATCGAACACGGCTCTAATTTCATTGGGCTGTGTTTGAACTTGTTGTCCATTAATAGTGATTATTTGAGCATCAGTCTGTACCTGAAAATCATATTCTTCGCCGTTTTTTAATTCAATATCAACTTGCGGCAAAAGATTGTGATATGTATAGCTTTCTCCTATATATTTATAGGGCATAATTATTTCTTACGAATTTCAAATTTAGCGCCTTCTTTTACATTGCCTTCTGAAAGAATGCGGTCAAGTAGAGTCTGAGCGTCCTTACGCTCAACAAAAACCATACATCCTTTATCACTTAGAGAAGTTGCACGGGTACCGTCTCGCCGCATAGGACGGAACTGTTTATCATTGACACCTTTGCCATAAATGTAATACATATATTACTCCTTTCGTCTTTTGGACTAATAATATCATGAATAAAAAAGGCTGTCAAGATTAATTTCGACAGCCTTTAAATTAAATTAATCCTAAAAATTCACGGACTTTATTGTTTGAAAGTTTACGGATAAGACCAAGGTCAACAAGACAATTTTTTTTACGATAAAAGTCAAAGAATTCTTCCGTCATAATGGCTTCATAAACGGCATTTAATGTCATACCTATAGCCTTACCGTTTTGTTTTTCAAATTTATCAAGATTTAATAAATTTAAAACCTTATTAAGCTCTTTGTTAATTAGAGCGTTAGTGCAAGACTCTTCGATAAAAGCATGTTCGGTATCTTCTTGCGGTTTTTTAGGCTTATTTTTCTTGTCGTAGAATTCAGACCGAATGATTTTAGCAATTTGAATATTTCCGTATTTATCTCTAAAATCATAATTCTTAATAGTAATGCCCTCCCCGCTTTCTCCCTCTAAGAGATTGTAATCGCAACTGTCGATATATTTTTCAACATCAGTAATAGTTGGATTTTCAAGTTCTACAATACGTGGAATTACATTTTGATAAAAAGAATGAATTTCAGGGTAATATTCATCATAAGAAAGATAACAGTCAGTTTTCTCGTCGTATACGTCGAAGACAAAAAATCCTTGCCGCAGATATCTTTTAATAGACCCAGGCATTTTAGACCCTGGAATTCCTAACCATTCGCCATATATAATATAATTAGGGTGTTTAATACAATACTCACGCAGCGCAGCGACTTCAGAATTATCGGTTGATGTTATATACTCATAAAAAGCAGCATTATCTTTTGTTATATAAAGTTTGCGCTTACGAGAGCCTGCGCAAAATTCATTATCTTCAGACCAAATACAGCCATTGGTTCCATCAATTTTAGAAAAAATACTTATTTTACCGGCAAGAATTCCTTCGACTTCTTCTTTGCCTAGTTTTTCAAGATGCGTATAAGAGCGATAATTTGCCATTTTTTCTTCTCCTTTCTTTTGAAAATAAGAATATCAATGTTTTTGAAAAAAGTCAAGAAAATTTTAACGCTTTCTTTTTCTCTTTTCTTTTGTTTATTTTCTTTTCTCTTCTTTCTTTTATTTATGTATTTATTACTTATATTCTTATTGTTTAGTGTTTAATATTTTTATATAAATTAAATAATAAATAATAATAATAATAAATAATAAGAATATAAGGGGCAAGCCCCTTAACAACCCCAAGTCTAAGTTTAATGAGTATTTTAGATCTTGTCAAGAATAAATTTTTAAACACAATTAAAATAAATTCTTCTTGACGGTTAAAAACTAATATGATATTCTATGTTTCAAGAGCGAAAGGAAAATTATGAATAGAATTTTTATTCAAGGAGATGTTCACGGCAAACCTATAGATGAACTCTCCTTTAAAAAGCATAAAGAGTTGCGGGAAACTGATAGAGAAGATATTGTTATTTTTTTAGGAGATTTTGGAATTCCTTTTGGAATTAAACATCCTGCTTATGAAAAACAATATTATAAAGAAGATAGATATCAAGCGCGTTGGTTAAATGCTCAACCCTACACTTCTTTGGTTCTTTTGGGTAATCACGATGATAGAGATGCTATTTCTGAAATGCCAATAGTCAAAAAGTTTAATGCACAGATGCGACAATTATCGTTTTGTGGCGAAACTTATGAAAATATTTTTATTATAGATAAACCGCAAATATTAAACATTTACAGTAAAAAATGTTTAGTTATTGGTGGTGCGAAATCACATGATATTGCAGCCGGAATACTTGACCCTAGCGAAAAAGATTTTAAAGATAAATTAAAATATCGTCGCAAAGCTGAAATTCACACAAGAGTCAATCATTGGAACTGGTGGGAAGATGAAGACGTTGATGTTGAAGCCGTATTAGACCTATTGGATAATCACAAGAACGAACATTTTGATTTGGTTTTAACACATGATTGTCCAACTGAATTTTTTACAGCTGCAACTTTTTACGGTGCCGCTCCAACAGATGCAGAAAAATTATTTAGTATGATTGCGGCTAATTATGATTTTGAAGAATGGTATCATGGTCATATGCATAAAGATATTGATTATGGTATTGACAAAAAAATTCATTGTTGTTATCATATACTAAAAGAAATTTAAAGTATAGAAAGAAGATTGTATGCATACTTTAATTGTTATGTGCGGACCAATGGGATGTGGTAAGAGTACGCTTGCTAAAAAGTTTGCTAAAACTCATAAGAATACGAAGATTATTTCTCGCGATAAAATTCGTTTTTCTCTGATATCAGAAAGCGACGAGTATTTTAAGCACGAAAAGGAAGTCCTTTCTTTATTTTATCAGAATATTAATGATGCTTTAAAGGAATATGACTATGTTATAGCTGATGCTACTCATCTTACTAAGAGCGCTCGCAATCAATTATTCCGTCATGTAAATACGAAAAATGTTTACGTTATTGGATTTTGGGTTGAAGCCTCTGAAAGTATTTGCATAACTCGCAATTTGCAACGTTCTGGACGCTCACGCGTTCCTGAGCATGTGATTAAAGAAGCTTTTAATCATAAAGTTTCGCCTGCTGCGAGTGAACGTTTTGATTGCATATATTTTTTTAATACTGAGCAGGATATATGCATTGGACAAACAGTACCTACAATTATGTCTATAGATGAAATTTTAAAAGAGATTTAAGGAGAAAAGTATGGATGGATATTATGATGTAGAAGCCGCTCGCGCTGATGTGAAAGTTTTTCGAGAAAAAGAAGATACGGAAAATTGGGAAACCGTTAAAAACACAGAATTTTTTCATTCTCTTTTGACGAAAATCGAAGAAGTCGCCAAACAAGGGCGCAACCAAGTTGAATTTTATAAGCATGACGACCAAGATTATTATGATTCAAAGTATGAAGCGCATGAAACCATTACAAGAGAAGATAAAGAATTTTCTAAGGATGAAAAGCTTGCTTTTAAAGTTTTAGGAAAGAGCCTTGGATATGCAGTAACTTTTAGAACCGTAGAAGTTATTGTTTGTCTGGGGAAAGTATATGAACATCCTATTCATGTTGATAGATACGCTGTGAATTGGTAAAGTATGTTTTTTAATGTTTTTTGTATTTGTTTAACTATTGTTCTATGCGCCTTTGTTTTTATGATTTGTTGGTTTAAATACATTGCTTTAAAAACAGAAGAAATTAGACGAAAGTACCCGATTCATCTAGATAATGTTCCGCATAGTCAAAAGAATATTTGGAATAAAAAATAATTTAAGGGGTGTGTCGTATTGCAAAACAGTGAACCTTTTTTTGGTTTTGGCTTTATCCTTTCGGAGCAAGAGCTATATAAACTATATCCATTTTATGTAAAAGAAAATTTAATATCTTTTGATTATACAGAAG
>CAZWZO010000097.1:0-4091 GCA_964638525.1 uncultured Muribaculaceae bacterium
GACAGTTTGAAAGAACATTAATAATAGTAGATGATGATAGTGAACTTCATTATATTGAAGGATGTACAGCACCAACTTATAGTGATTCAGCTCTTCACGCCGCTGTTGTAGAAATCTATGTAGGAAAAAGAAGCAAGTGTAGATATAGTACAATTCAAAATTGGGCTTTAAATGTAGACAACTTGGTTACAAAAAGAGCCCTTGTAGAAGAAGATGGAGTGATGGAATGGATTGATGGTAATATCGGAAGCAATATTACTATGAAATATCCATGTTGTGTATTAAAAGGAGATCGTTCTAGTGGAACTTGTATTACTATTAGTGTCGCTGTTGATCATCAACAACAAGATAGTGGGGCAAGAATGATACACCTAGGTAAAAATACCAAGAGTAATATTATTTCCAAAAGTATTAGTAAAAATGGTGGAAACGCAACATATAGAGGAGACGTAAAAATTAAAAAAAGTGCAGAAAACAGTTACGCTATGGTAAAATGTGATAGTTTGATCTTAGATGAAAAATCGAAAAGTGATACCTATCCTACCAATATATGTGAAAACAAAACTTCCACGATTGAGCACGAGGCAACAATTTCTAGAGTAAGCGAAGAAAACTTGTTTTACTTAATGAGTAGAGGAATTGAAAAAGAAAAAGCAACGGAACTTATCGTACTCGGCTTTTTAGATTCCTTTAGACAAGCTTTACCTATGGAATTTGCTGTAGAATTAAATCAACTATTAAAAAAATATTTATAGTATGAAACTTATAAATTAAGAGAAGAGAAAAATAGAAAAGAGAAAAAGTAAGAAGAGAAAAGTAAAATTTTCTCTTTTTTCTATGTTAAAAATGAAAAAAGTACAAGTTGAAAGAAAAAAATAAAACCGATATCATGCTTATAGAAAGGAGGAAAAAATGTTAAATCAATTAATTTTAGTAGGACGCTTAGCAAGAGATCCAGAATTAAAACAAACCGATAAAAAGAAAAAATATAGTCATATTACCCTCGCTGTACCAAGAAGTTTTAAAAATATGGATGGATCATACGATACCGATTTTATTGATTGTACTTTATGGGATAATGTTGCCAAAAACACAGTAGAGTATTGTAAATGTGGAGATATCATTGCTGTAAGGGGAAGATTACAAACCAATATATATGAAAAAGAAGAAAAGAAAATTTATACTTTAGAAGTCATTGCCGAAAAAATTACTTTTTTAACTTCTAAAGAAAAAAAGAATAAAGATACCAAAATTTAACATACTAATAATAGTTACTATTTAGTTAACTTTAAACAATTAATGAATATTAATTTTTATAATTAACCTATGAGTAACGAGGTGGTATTATGTTACTAGGCAAAAGAATAAGAGAACTACGTAAGAAGAACAATCTAACGCAAGCTGAACTTGGAAAATTAGTTAATGTTACAAAGGTGAGCATTTGTTGTTATGAAAATGGAACAAGAACACCAACATTAGAAACTTTAATTGATCTTTCCAATGTATTCAAAGTGAATGTAAATGAACTTATAGGTTATAATAAATATATTGTAAGTGAAAGGAATAGTAGTTATGGACTTTCTATGTCGGATGAAGAAATTAGCTTTATTAAAGAATTAAGAAAGCATAATGATTTGTATGACAAAGTTATGAAAGATCCAAAAAGAATGGTAGAATTAATCGTAAAGAAGATAAGATAATTTTATCTTCTTTTCTCTTTTTGGTATAATTTTCAAAAAAATACATAATTTAATTATGAAAAAGTGTTGACAAATGAAAAAAATAATTATAAACTAATGTTACATGCGTTGAAGAAGAGGAGTAATATTCAAACAACATGCAAGCGAGTTAGATAGGGTGGAAGCTAACGATGGATGTGAATATGAAAAACACTTTGGAGTAGACGAGTCGAAAAAAGAATTAGACTAGTCCGGACGTAACCCGTTACCTTATTACTAGACTTATAAGAGTTGAAAGTGATCATACTGAATAAGTATGGTAAATTGGGTGGCACCGCGCATCTCATATAGATTCGTCCCATGTGAGGGATGATATGTTACATGCCTAATTAGCTCAGTTGGTAGAGCACTCGGCTGTTAACCGATAGGTCGTAGGTTCGAGTCCTACATTAGGCGCCATTATGAAAAATAGAATCCTTCAGAAATGAAGGATTTTTTTTATTAATAAAGGAGGAATAAAATGAAAAAGTTTACAGAAGAAATGGTAGACGATTATGCAGATAAGTTATTAATTGGACTAACAAGGGAAGAAAACAAAATGGTTTTAGATGAATTTGAAATCATTGATGAAACCATTGATTTAATCAATGAAATCCCAAATATCAAAGAGGTAGAACCTATGACACATACTCTTGATAATTTTGTATATGAATTAAGAGAAGATGTTAAGGAAGAGTCTGTAGATATTGATGAATTGTTACAAAACTGTGATGATACATCCTATAGTGAAGTAAAAGTTCCAAAGGTGGTGGATTAATATGGCATACATGAATAAAACAATTAAAGAAATACATGAAGCATTAGTAAACAAAGAAGTAACTTCTAAAGAATTGATTCAAGAATCTTTAGAAAAATCTCACGAAGTACAAGAAAAATACAATGCTTTTGTTACAATTTTAGATGATGCAAAAGAAACCGAGGTCACAGAAAATCCATTATCAGGCATTCCTTACGGAGTAAAGGATAACTATTCGACAAGAGGCGTTTTATCAACTGGATCTTCTAATACTTTAAAAGATTATGTTCCTTTCTTTAACGCGACAGCTATTGACCATTTAAATGCTGCTGGGGCTGTTATGGTAAATAAAACAGTTATGGATGAGTTTGGTATGGGTGGTACAGGTACAACGGGACATACAGGTACTGTGTACAATCCTTGGGATAAAACAAGAATGACAGCTGGATCTTCTGCTGGTAGTGCTTGTGCTGTAGCTGCAGGGGTTTATCCTTATGCTACAGGTAGTGATACAGGAGATTCCATTCGTAAACCTGCCGCATACTGTGGTATTGTAGGATACAAACCTACATATGGTATGATCTCTAGATATGGACTTTTCCCATTCGCATCCAGTCTAGATCATTGTGGAGTATTAACACGTTGCGTAGAAGATGCCGCTATTGTTGTGGATAACATGAAAGGTATCGATAAATATGATATGACAAGTTGGGATAGTAAGGATATGCATCTATATGACTCATTAAATAAAGATGTAAAAGGAAAAAAACTTTGCTATATCAAAGAATTATGTGATAAAAAAAGATATGAAGATGCAAGTGAAGAATTAAAAGAACACTTAGATAATTTCCAAAAAACATTAGATGTTTGTAGAAAATTAGGTATGGAAGTGGAAGAAGTGTCTGTTGATGAAAACTTGCTTAATGCATCCGCATCTGTATACGTAGTTATTTCTTGTGCGGAAGCTACTTCCAATATGTCAAATTTAACAGGTATTATCTTTGGACCAAGAGCTGAAGGAAAAACATACATCGAAATGATGAAAAACTATCGTACAGAAGGCTTTTCTCCACTTATTAAAAGACGTTTTGTTATAGGATCTTATGTATTACAAGCCCAAAATAAAGATAGATATTTCCATAATGCTCAAAGAGTAAGAAGATTACTTGTGGATACTTGGAATAAATTATATGAAAAATATGATGCTGTAATTTTACCTGTTGGAACAGGACCTGCTAAAAAATTAGAAGGATCAAAAAATATTTTAGATAAGAAAACACAAGCTCTTGATGAACATTTACAAATTGGTAATTATGGTGGATTCCCTTCTATAACCATTCCAAATGGTTTCGTATCTTCTTTGCCAGTAGGAGTAAATATTACTGGTAAATGTTATGACGATATAAATGTTTTAAACATCGCATACGCTTTAGAAGATGCATTAGGATTTAAAAATCAAATTGCAAAGGAGGAAAAGTAATATGACAAAATATAAAGCTTGTATTGGTTTAGAAATGCACTGTGAAATAAGTGAAACAAATACAAAAGTTTTCTCATCAGCAGAAAACTCTTATAAAGATACACCAAATACAAACATTCGTCCTGTAGATATGGCT
>CAZWZO010000098.1:0-3932 GCA_964638525.1 uncultured Muribaculaceae bacterium
TTTTTGGTTTCCATATAAATCTTTGCTAGATATTCTCCTAGAATTCCTAATGTTAAAAATAAAAGTGCAGCTATAAGGCTAATAAATAACAATATTACTTTACCCAAATCAAATTTTGTTATTATAGAACAAATAAGAATTACAAGAGTTACTATAAAAAATAAGAAAGATAGATAAAAAGAGAAACGAAGTGGAACGGTTGTATATCCAATAATTCCCTCCAACGCATAATTAAACAATTTTTTAAAGTTCCACTTTGAACTTCCACTTGCCCTTTCTTCTACATCGTACTCTAAATAGTATGTCCTAAAGCCTACAAAACTAAATATTCCTTTTGAAAACCTATGATATTCACTCATTTGTAAGATTGCATCTACCATTTTTCTTTTAAATAGTCTAAAATCACTAGCTCCGTTTACAAATTCTATCGTACTCATCTTATTAATTAGTTTGTAAAAACTACGCTTAAAAAAGCTAAGTACCCCACTTTCCTTTCTTTGCTTTTGAAAGCACGCTACAGAGGAATACTCTTCATTCTTATCCAAGATATCCATCATTTGTAATATATATTTTGGATTTTGTTGTAAATCAGCATCAATGATCGTTACAAGTTCGCCTGTTGTTTCTTTAAGACCTGCAAGCATAGCTGCTTCTTTACCAAAGTTTCTAGAAAAATGAATAATCTTAACATTTTGTTTCTTTTCTTTTTCTAATTTGTTTAACTCTTCTTTGGTATTATCGTTGCTTCCATCATTTACAAAAACAATTTCATATTCCATTTTTTTCTTTAAGAATGTTTCATAGATTTTATCATAAAACAACTTAATATTTTTTTCCTCGTTATAACAAGGAACAACTATTGATAACTTCATTTTCTCACCTTACTTTATTTTTTTCCATTCTTTCAAAGTTACAAATTTTACACTCTTATTTTCTATACCATTAAATAGTTTAAAACGCATCTCAAAAGTTTCATTTACTGGATCACCACACCATAAATATTTTTGATATGGTAATTTTGGAAGAATGAATTCGTTCTTAGTTAAATTGTTTTTGATATAATTTTCTCTAGCTTTATTTACTTTGAAAATATATCCATAAATACCAAACCAGAAGAAAAGTACAACGCATACTATTGTAGTAAGAATAAAGTGAACTACCTCATTATCTTTTATATTTTGCTTTTCAAACAATATATTTAACAACATTCCTACTAAAAGGATAAACAAGGTATAACTTGTCAAGAAACATCTACTTCCTATTGGTGTAACAATAAATAAAGGAAGAGTTAAAAATACAATCGAAAAACAAATGAAAATAGTAAAGTATCTTATTTCTTTTCTCTCAAAAATCAAAACAAAGGAAACAAAAAGTGCGAATAAATATAAAATACTAAATAGGCCTTCAAAATATTTTGTGTATCTTAAGAATATAGAAACATTTAACAAAGTGCGAAGCATCATATATGCTACAAAAGTAGTTAGAATAAAAATTAAAACATAAGAAAGCTTCTTACTATTTTTGTTTTGATTTTGTTTTTCTTTCTGTAAAAGTAATATTACCGTAGTTACACTTAGAAAAATATTTACTAGTAAATTGTTAAATACTAATTCTTTATAGATTGTTGTAAAATAGTTATTAAAAAGATTGGATAGAAAACCAATAGATCTATAAGCGTCGGCTCCTGTAGAAACAGAATGGTAGGCCTCGTTTGAAAACATACATACTGTTCCTATAAGTATTCCAACAAAATAAAATAAATTTCTCTTGTCTATTTTTTTATTTTTTATGAATCGAAAGATTACAAAAAACATGCTAGCTAAAAATAAGTAAATTGTTACGTGTTCTACAAAAAGAGCTGAAACAAATCCTAAAATAGCCATTAAAACATTCTTGATCCAATTATTATAATTTTCTTTTTCTTCTTTGAAAAAATCTTTATTCAAATATATATATAAAAGCACCAAAAGAGTAGAAGTAGCATAATTAGAAAAACCGCTTGTCCAAACAATTGCACTTTTAAATATAGCATAAGGCATGCATAAAAAAAGTAAGATAGTTGTATTTTCTATAATTTTATATTTGGAATTTATTATTTTGTTAATTAAATATAAAATAGCTGTTAAAACGCTCGCCATAGATAATGTTTTTATTATATTACTTCGTGTCAAAACTAAAACGACTAAATTTCCTAAATATCTTCCATTATAATTTGCAAAAAAAGAATGAAGCCTTTCTATTCCTACACTGCTTCCCCAAGCCCAATCATCATGTGAGTAAGGGAACAAGTAACATAATAATAACATAGTTATAAAAATGATCCCATATAATCTAAAATCCTTATTCTTTATTAGTTTTTTCATTCTATCACCTATTTTCATTATATAAATTATCTGTTTTGTTTGTCAACAAAAGTAGACTTTTTTCTTGGTTTTATATAAAAAAAGCATAAGACTTCTTATGCTTTTACCACGTAAACAACTCCAGTTCCATTCGATTAATGAAATCTCTTGCTTTATATACATGTTTTTTATTTAAATAGATAGCTATAAGTATTATGGTAAGTAAACTAACTACTCTACCTGCCTTACTAAATGGTGCGGTATATACAATTTTAACATGATGTGTACCAGGCATGATTTTCATACCAATGTAATTATTGTTTACCTTTTCATAATCCATATTCTTTCCATCTACTGTGAATTTATATCCTGTATCATAAGGGATACTAAATACTAAATATCCATAATCGCTTACTTGTATATCCCCTTCTATAACGTCTCCTTTCGTTTTCTTTTTGTCAAAAACAAATGGAGTTAAATCTTTACTCAACGTTTCAATATTGCTGTAGTCCATCAAATACAACTGAATATTTTTTATAACATGTTTACCATTTGATATAACAATTTCATCATCCTCAATTTCATCTAAAGAAAGAACATAGTTGAAATTACTATTTTTGTTGTTGTATTTCCATTCTTTACATGTATACAAATTCTTTTGACCCAATACC
Organism: uncultured Muribaculaceae bacterium; assembly: GCA_964638525.1. Classification (GTDB taxonomy): domain Bacteria; phylum Bacillota_I; class Bacilli_A; order RF39; family UBA660; genus CALVUP01. Next base: position 3,014 of record CAZWZO010000098.1, read on the forward strand.
GTAATATACTGATCTCCTACACTACAACTTTCATTGTATTCCATATCAAAATTAATCAACAAAATCTTATTCTTTAATTCTTTGTTTCTGTTTATTTTAATATGTAAATCTTTTCCCGTTGTGTTGTTGATTACGTATTTATCTTTTTCTTTTGTTATATATTTATTATTTTTAATTAAGGCATCGATATCATAAGAATAGGTTTCTATATTTGTACTCGCTTCGCTTACAATACGATCATCATCTACAATTGTATAGTTTAATAAGGCTTCTACGTTGTAAGGGTATTTTAGCTTTTTAAAATTCTTTAGGCTCATAACTTTATACGTAGAGTATCCAATCGGAAAAACATTTTCATTTTTATATAAATTCTTTCCTACTTTTTCGTACCCATACATCTTTACTCCATTTTTTTGATATACATACTTATTTCCCATATACATATTGTATAGTACATTGCTGCTTTCATTTAATATCATACTATTTCTATGTGGTCTTTCATTATTGAATACATTTATAAAAGAATCTCTATTTTCTGTATTTGATAAAGAAGAATAAACCGAACTATTATAATAATCTATATTTTTTATATCTTGAATATGTGTTAAATCCTCATCTAAATAATTAAATCTATATAGACTCTTTTCTTCCTTTAATACCTTCTCAATTTGTTTTTCTACCGTTTTATCGTGAGTATTATTATACTCTTCTTTGGTTACAAAATTGCTTTTAGAATCCACCACTACAATTCCTACTACAAAACATATCGTAGAAAGCAAAATACCTAATTTCTTTTTATCCATAAGCAAAAGCATTATAACAAGTGTTGCGATAAAATCAATCCAAATGTACTCTCTAAAGTGAATAAGAGAACTAATAATTACTAATATTAAAGTAATTACAAACGGTTTTTTATCTA
>CAZWZO010000099.1:0-3929 GCA_964638525.1 uncultured Muribaculaceae bacterium
TTTAATAATTTTACTTTTGTTTTTTCTTTCTTCCTTTTTTGGATAGTTTAGTTTATCAAGCTCTAATAGAAAGGCTTTTTTACTAGCTATATTTAATACTTCGTTCTCTTCGATGGCTTCTTTTATATCTTCATAAAGTACACTTTTATGTTCTTTATATAAAGCGTTTGCGAAAACATCATCGATAATACTTAAAGCTAAGTCTGGGTTTTTCATTGTTTCGTATTGTTTTATGTCCTCTTTTTTCGTATGTTTTATAAGTGCTTCAAAAAACTTTCTATCAACTGAAAAAGTAATCTGCATTCTTTCACTCTGTGCTATTTTATAGTTCATAACTATAGAAATAAGTTGCTTTTCATTTGGCTTTTCTAATGTCATCGTTTTAAATCTTCTTCGAAAGGCCACATCACCTGCTAGAGATTCATCCCACTCATTAAAGGTAGTTGTGCCAATGATTTGGATATCTTGGTTTGATAAGCTTGGTTTTATCATGTTTGCTATATCGACATCTCCATCATTACTTTTACCACTTGCTAAAGTATGGGCTTCATCAAAGAATAAAATTACATCCTTATTTTTCTTGGTGTAATTCAATAATTCTTTTATATTCTCTTCTAATACACCACGATATCTTGCACCACTAATCAAATTATTGGTATCAATAGATAGGATTTTTTTGTTTTTTAGACAGTCTGGTACATCTTTTATAGCTAACTTATGAGCTAAACTTTTTACAAGTGTTGTTTTTCCTACACCAGATGGTCCCAAAATTAATACAGAGTTCCCTGTAATAAGCATTTTTTCAAGTTTAATAAGAGGCTTTTCTTCGCCAATCCAAGGATTTTTATCTCTATGATTTTCGTTTTCATCTACCGCTCCAATTTTATCTAGGAATGAAGTGTCTTCTCTTTCTTTAGAAAAAAGGAAGTCAGCTTCTTGTAGTTCTAATTTTCTTTTTGTAAAAAGAACAGTCTCTTCGATAATTTCTTCCAAAAAAGTAGGCTGATCTTCTTCCTTTTTACTTTTACTACTGAAGAAAGAACGAAAAATTTCACTTTCATTCTTTTGAAGCAGATAAAAAATGTCAAGGGAAGATATATGAATACTACCATTATCAGCGCAAAGATTATAGTAGGCACGAGAAGATAGAGCCATGGTATCAATGGTATTATATAAATCATTTAGATACAGCTTTTTTTCTTTGCATCCTATATTGCTATATTTTCTTTTTAATTGATTTTTAAATTTAGAGTGTACATGTACGGTGTTTTTATTAAATATTTTATCCTCTAGTCCAGTTTTGTTAACATATAAAGCATAAAGAAGGGCATAGACGTAAGCTTTTTCTTTATAGGTAGAATAAAATCTTTTATAATATTCATAACTTTCTTCTATACATTTCTTGCTAAGAGGATCATAGGCAACTATATCCATACTATCCATAAGAACCACTCCTTTTTATTAGCTCCCTATTTTAACACAAAAGTTCCTTTCTTGCAATCCTATTTAATTTATATTATAATAAAGAAGAGAAAAGAGGGAGAAGGATGGATATTAATTTAATCGATCTATATACAGGAAGAAAAAAGGAAATCTTAATTGATGAAAAGGTAAACATCGATAAAAAGTATTATGAAAACAGTGATGTAAAAGATATAAAAGATGTTGTTGTAAAAGGAAGATTTTTTTTGGATTATGAAAATGTAGTAAACTATGAACTGGATGTAAAGGGTACATTTTTACTAGAAGATGCGATTTCTTTGGAAGAGGTGGAGTATCCATTTACCTCCCAAATTGAGGATCATTTAGAAGAAAATAGCAAAAAAATACAAAATAGTCTTGATTTAATTGAGATTTTGTGGGAAAATATTGTATTGGAAGTTCCCCTTAAGTTTTCTAAGGTTGAAGATTTAAGTCAGTATAAAGGGGAAGGATGGAAAATGATTAGCGAAGATGATTTAAAGTTAAAAAATAATCCTTTTGCTGATTTATAAGAGAGGAGTGATACTATGATGAAGTTAGATATTCAAATGTTCGCAGTACCATTTAGAAAAGTATCAAAAACAAGAAAAAGAATGAGAAGAAGTCATAATGCTTTAACTGCTGCAGGAGTTGTAAAATGTCCTGAATGTGGAGCAATGATTAAACCTCATAGAGTATGCGCTAAATGTGGAAAGTACAAAGGAAAAGAAGTTGTAAAAGTAGAAGCTTAATGAAGCTTCTTTTTTTTCTTGTTTAAAAATTCTTATTATAGTATAATTTTTATAGTAGTTAGTAAGGTGATAGAATGTATTTAAAAGAAATTTCTGCATCTGGATTTAAATCATTCGCAGATAAAATAAATATAAAATTAGATGATAAAATAACTTGCGGTGTAGGACCAAATGGATCAGGAAAAAGTAATATTGTTGATGCGGTACGTTGGGTTTTAGGAGAACAATCGGTGAAAACATTAAGAGGAGATGGCTCAATGAGTGATGTTATCTTCTCAGGAAGCAAAAGTAGAAAACCACTTAATGTCGCCTCTATTACTTTGGTATTTGATAATACAGATCAATATTTACAAATTCCTTATGAGGAGGTATCCATAAAAAGAAGAGTATATAGAAGTGGAGAAAACGAATACTTTTTAAACGGAGAGAAGTGTCGTTTGAAAGATATTCTTAATTTACTTATGGACTCAGGAATAGGAAGAGATTCCTTTAATATTATTTCCCAAGGAGAAGTACAAAGGATCCTATCGAATTCCACAAGTGAAAGAAGACTCATTTTTGAAGAAGCGGCTAGTGTTGTAAAATACAAAAAAAGAAAAGAAGAAGCTTTAAGAAAATTAGATCGTACACATGATAATTTGGATCGAATTGAAGATATTATAAAAGAATTAGAAGCCCAAGTCGAACCTTTAAAAGAGCAAAGACAAAAAGCTTTGGAATACAAAGAAAATAAAGAAGGTTTAGACAAATATGAAGTAGCGCTTATCACGTATGATATTGAAACAATTAATGAAAAATACCAAAAAAATAAAGATAAAATGGAACAATTGAATAAAGAGATTGTATCCATTTCTACAACCAATAGTACTACCGATGTAAAATTAACCACTTTAAAGGAAAAAGCAAACAATTTGAGTCATGATTTATCCAAATTAAATCAAGAATTATTAAAAGAAACAACTGAACTTGAAAAAATAAGATATAAGAAAAAGTTATTACAAGAACGCAGTAAATACGATGCTTCTAGTGATATGGTTCATGAAAATATAAGGGTACTAACAGAAAAGAAACTAAAAGAAGAAAATGAGATTCTTCTATTAGAAAAAAATATCGAAACTTTGAAAGAAGAATATGAAGTTCTACTAAAAACAAAGAGGAAAAAAGAAGAAGAGTTGGATCGTATTTCCAAGAGCAAAGAAAAAAATCTAAGAGAATTCAATACCAAAAACAAAGAAAAGTACAATTTAGAAGTAAAAATAGAAAATACGAAAGAAAGAATCGATAGTGGTTCTTCTTATAGTTATAGTGTTCGTAGTGTTTTATCGAATCCAAAATTAAGAGGAATTTATGATGCGATTGGCAATATTGTTAAAACCGAGGAGCAGTATACAAAAGCAATAGAGGTTGCACTTCTTGCATCTAAGCAATATATAATTGTAGAGGATGAAAATGCAGCCAAAGAAGCGATTTATTACTTAAAAAACAACAACTTAGGAAGAGCGACTTTCTTCCCGTTAAATCGAATCAAACCAAAAGGAATCGATCCAGATACTTGCATGCAGCTTGAAAGAGAAACAGGATATATCGATATACTTTCAAATTTAGTGGAGTACGATAAAAAATATAGAAACATTATTACCAATCAACTTGGAAACATTATTGTTTGTGATACGATTGATCACGCGAATCAAATTAGTCGTAAAATAAATAGTCGTT
>CAZWZO010000100.1:0-3883 GCA_964638525.1 uncultured Muribaculaceae bacterium
ACATTATGCGATTATGAAGCTAAGAATAATACCCATACTATTAGACTATTTTTTGCTGAAATATAATATAACTGTTGATTGGCATAAAAAAGTCTAATAGTATGGGTATTATTCTTAGCTTCATAATCGCATAATGTATATTCGGTCGTTGCCTTTACATTTATTCCGCACATAAAAAACAATAAAAATGTAAAGAGTACATATTTTAACATTCTTTTCATATTATAGTCTCACTTTCATATAGTTATTTTATATACAATAGTATATCATAAATAAAGTTAAAACAAAATACTTTATTTAATAAAAAAACGTACATTGTACGGAAAAACAACTCTTTTTCAATTTCTATATAAAAAAGATAAAACCCTAATTCAACATAAAGTCGAATCAGGGTTTTTATTATCCTTTTGCATTGTGTAATCAAAATTTTAATTAGCTTTCATTTACCGCTGCACCATTCCAACACTTAATCCAGGTTGATTTTCCTGAAGCACCAGTATCAACATTATTAGCAGAAATGATGTTCATGATTAGTTTTACAATTGTGAAAACAAAGAATACTGCAACTGCGGCAATTACTCTCTTTACAAGTCTACTTGTTGATTCCTTAATCGCCTTATCATCACTTGATAAAACAGCTTTTCCTAAATCAATTGTTCCCATTAAAACTAAAACAATTGGAATACCAATTTGTAAAATGTATAGTACTGTCTTAACAATTGAAATTATAGGTTTAAGCGTTGTACAATATGATTCTAAAATTTGAAATAATCCCATTTTCTATACCTCTCTTTCTATCTAAATTCATTGTATTATATAAATTATTAATTGTCAATTTATTTATTAATTTTATATTGTTTGGCCTCTTCGTAAGTTCTTGGTTTTTGAATCAAACTCAAAATCTCACCAGGAATAATTGTGTAGTTATATATTCCCATATTAATAATATTTTTAACATAATATTCTGAAGTTGTTGTCGCTTCGTTTGATAACAATATGATGATTCTACTGGAATCAATATTTGTAGCAATTTCTCTTATGTTTGACAAATCTTTATAATTTTTTATGGCTGTTAAATCTAAAATAACTTTGTCATAATTTTGTTCAGTTAAAAGGGAAATGATATCTTTTGCTTTATATTCCCCTTCTATTTCTTTTAAAACATTATAATCAAACTGTTCTAGGTATTGCTTATAATAATTTACAATTAAAATATTCATGTTAAATTAACAGTTATTGCTTTCCCAATCATTAAATCCATTGTTATCAACAACACGTATAGTTGGTGTATCTCCCACTATATTAAGAGCACCTGTCGCTTGGCTCGTTTGCAATCCTTTTAAGAAATTTTGCATAATTGGAATATTAACATAAATGAAAGTTACTACTGTGTAATATCCAACTGTACAATGACCACTTGTACAACCATATTTAGCTAATAAACTTGCATCCTTTACTTCATGGAATTGAACACAAACCCCATTTTGACATTTCCATCCTTCATTGGAATCCATTTTCCAATTTATTCCATATCCTACTTCTGCTCGTTTCTCTTGAATTCTACACGCAACTTCTTTGCTTATACCTTGTCCATCTTCTATATAATCTAAAAAAGCATTTTTTAATCGAAACGCTTTTGAATAATTTATAGAAAAAGCCAATATACAAGTAATTAAGACTAAAAATATTAAGATCCATTGTAAAGTCCAGGCTCCGCCTATTGCTTCTCTCAATTAAATCACCTACTGTTGATTAAATGATCCAGTTCTGTCTTCTGTTGCATTATCAAAACTAGATTGAATTTTATTACTAATAGTTGGCCACATAAAATATAACAATCCTAAAATTAATGACACAGCAATAATTGTGATAACTGTCATACTTAATTCACCTGACGCTTCCTTCATTTATACATACACATCCTTTCTATTTTTATACATTATTAGTATAACAAAAAAAAATAATATTAACAATATTATTTTTCCTTGTTTACAATCACTTTACTTATGGCCTTTATCCCAAAATAAATTAGATATAATACCATCGTAATAATTACCAATATTTTCCAAATATAATAGCTTCTTTCAAACATATTGTTCCCTAATATATGGAAAATATTTCCATATTGTTTTATATTAGCTAATTTAGGCACGAGAAGTTTATAAATGAATCCTGTTACAAAAAGAAGACATATATTTACCAGTCCTGTATTGGCACTTCTCTTTAGGCTCTTAAATTTATTTTCAGAGACAAATATAGATAAAATAATTAAAATTATGATTATTATGTATAAATTCTTAACGTGAATGGTATTTACCTTTTTTACGAATTTTATTTCAGGATATTCTTCGGCAACTTTATCCATGTAAGTAAGTAATTTTGTATTTATATTATTTATGGTTTGATCTAGTTTTTCCTTTTGTTCTTGATTTAAAAATTTTTTTATATAATCCATTTCGGAATAATTGGAATTTATTACCATTTTTTCATTATTAATATATTTATAGGTAACATCTGCCAAAATATGATTTGTTAAGTTCTTTGTGTATTTATAAACTAAGTCTTTTAAAATATTACTTTCCTCTATTCCAGCAACATCTAAACTTTTATATATATAATCTCGAATTGTTGTGTTTTTACCATCTATTTCAATCACTACGTTGGAAGTGTCAATCTGTTCCAATGCCTTTGCTACTACTTCCTGTGTCAATGATTTTTGTACTGCATCTACGCTTAATGTGAATAAGAATAGTATGACTGCAATCACCAATAACATTTTCGAAATTATATTACCAATTTTTTCCATATTATTTCTCCTTCTTTTCCAATTTTTTCCATTTTTTTATTGCCATATAAATACCCAAGCCAAGGAGCGTTAAACCAGTAATTGTTATTCCTAAATAGAATCCTTCAGGTATATAATCAATTACGATAGTGTGTTTTCCTTTATTTAAATTTATAGATAAGAAAGTATTCCACTCCTTATTTATTTTTACCTTTTTGCCGTCCACATATGCTTTTAATCCTTTACTATATGGAAGAGTAATAAATAGTTTTTCTTGTGAAGATAAATTTACTTTTGTTTTTATTACGTGTTTTTGATCTTCTTGAATTTCTACTTTTCTACTATTTATAAAGCTTGTTACTTCCATAAGTTTTTTCTCATCTAACACTTGTACCTTTAAATCTTCTACGCTACTTATATTTTTATAATCTTTGTTTATCTTATAACTTATTCTAACTCGATCTTTTTTCTTTACTTTTATAATTATTTCTTTATTTATTTTTTTGTTATTTATAAATATTTCTGTATTTTCATTATAAAAATATTTTTTTACATTTGGAGATAAAATACCATCTGTGGATGAAACAAATTCATAATCCACTCTCTTATTTTTATTTGTATAAAGATTAAAATATTCATAGGGTTCTAAACTTTTTTTGTTTCGTTTAAACTCGCCTTCTTGTTTGTTATATAATTTAACTTTGCTTCCATATAGATAAGAATAAATATTTTCCATTGACGTTTGTGCATCAAAAGTTTTTAAAGCAACATTACTTCTTCCTGTTTTATTTATTAGAAATGCCGTAGCTAGATAGTATTTATTATAGTAAACTCCCTTTTCTATTTCTTTTAAATTTTTTTGATAAGTTGTGGATAAGATATATTTACTATTTAATAAAGACAAATCCTCTATACTCGGATTACTAATTTTCGTATGGTTCATGTTTTCTTTTTTTACATCATTTACAAAAAGATTTTGATTATAAAACTGATTTACATTGCTATTATAAACAGAAGAAAAAATAGTTAAGGCATAATAATTATGGTACAACCCTTCATCCTCATTATCACTACTATCAACATTATAGATTCTATAGA
>CAZWZO010000101.1:0-2148 GCA_964638525.1 uncultured Muribaculaceae bacterium
TGCTTCGGGAACAACTTGGTATCAAAATAAGATAGGAACAAAAGAAGGTTTATGGATTGGAAATGGTTTTGATTCACAAAATATTATCAAAACAAATAAACTTCTTTTGTCTAGAAATTTGCCTGTTGAATCAAATATGGGTATATTTGTTCATAAGGGAAAAGAACATATAATAAAAATATTACAAAGTAAAGAGTAGTGTAAAACACTACTCTTTTATTTACTATTTACAGGTTGTAAATATATTGTAAACTAAAACTTTAGAATATTGACATGAAGGGATAGAAGATGATAAGATGAAAACAAGAATAGGTGATAATATGACAAGTGAAATATTAATTGAATGTTTTGTTCCAGTTCTTAACAAAAGCTTTGATGCTAGGATACCTGTAGATAAAACAATCAATGAAATTTTACAATTATTGTCAAAATCTATTTGTGATTTATCAGGAGGTTTGTTTATAGCCGATGATGAAGTTTTGTTATGCGACTATCAAAGTGGAAAGTCTTATAATATAAATTTATCAGTAAAAGAACAAGGCTTACAAAATGGATCTAAACTGATGCTAATATAAGAGAGGAGGACTTATTGATGGCAGATAGTTATACTTCACAAGTTGCAAATTTAGGGGATGGAAGTATTAAGGCTCATACTGGCCAAATGTCAGAATATGCCAAGAATACAATGGCTAACATCTATAAAAAATTAAGCACATTACACGAAGAATTACAAACTGATTTAAAAAATGTTTCTACATGGCAAGGCGCAGATAAAGAGGCATTTAATACAATGCTTACTAGATTTAAAGCAATGTTTGAAGATATTGGTAAAACTTTACAAATATTCTCGGATTTTGCTGGAGAAGCTGCAGATGGATACGCCTCATTGCAAGCAACAAATGTAAGTGAGTTTGAAAATACAACTTACACACCTGTAAATAACGATTAATTTATAACGAAAGGAGATTAAAAAAATGGCTGACGGAGGAACAAGTTGGATCAATGCTCAAGCAAGCGATAATGCAAATATTGAAATTAACTTTGCAGATATTGAAAATTTGAGAACAAAATTCATTGAACATGAAGCAAAAGGTGAAGAAGTTATTAAAGAACTTTTAAAACTAGATCAAGAATTAAAATCATATTGGGATAGTGATGCACACAATGCTTTCACAAAATCAATTGAAAGTTACGAAACAGCATTTAGACAAGAAATTAAAAATGCATTAACATATATTGGTGATATTATGGCAAATGCTGCTCAAAGAACTAAGAAGTATGAAGAAAAAATGACTAGTGCTTCTACACTTGATCCAAGTGCATCATCAAGTAGTTCTGTACCAAATAATTAATAAGATTAGGTGATACTATGGAAAGGCTAAATACAGTAATAAATGAAGGTAGAAAATTCTACTATAAATTATTGTCTGATAATGACAATTTACTTACAAGGGAAATTGCACTTGTTGCTTCAGAAAAAGTAAGTGGATTGTTGCCTTTTAGTATCATCACTAAAGAATCTGGAGTGGAATTAAGGTACGAAATTAGTGCATTGGCAAAATTTGATGAATATATTAAAAATGTTACAGATACAAATATATTTGTTAGTATTGTAAATCAAATTATAAATATTTTATTTGAAATGAATAATAATAATTTGTTAGTTGGAAAAGTAATATTTGATCCAAGACAAGTACTTATTAATGTATATTCTAGTAATATTTATTTCATCTATCTTCCAATTGACAATTACACAGCTGGATATTCCTTTCCAGATTTTTTATTGATGATACTTGAACAATCGGGATTAGATAAAAGTAGTAACTTTTATAATGATTATTATAAATATTTGGTAGCCAAAAAAGAAAATTTAATACTTTCTGAATTTAAAAATTATCTTTCAACTTTAGGACCACAATCAGGAGCCGTACAAATTGAAAACAAAAATATAGAAAGTATGAGCAATTTTATTACACAGCAGCAAAGTAATGTTGGAGAAAATTCTGTACCTGTAGATTTGATGAATATATCTACAATCGGAATGAGTAATACAAGAAAGTTAAACTAGGAGGAAAAGTATGTCTTTTTTTGATAATCTTCCAAAAATAGAGTTGGATTTACAAGATAATTTAGAAAATAAAGAAAAGT
>CAZWZO010000101.1:2158-3872 GCA_964638525.1 uncultured Muribaculaceae bacterium
AGCTAGATAAATGCAAACAAAATTTGATAGATGCTAGAAATGATCTTGCTGACTTTAAAACAATTATACGAAACTATTGGAAGGGAGCAGACTCTGAAGAACTTATAGATAAAATTACTGAATTAGAAAGACAATATACAAGCGTAATTAATACAATTCCTAACCTTAAATTAAAGATAGAAAAAGAATTGGATGGTAAATAGTATGGCAAATATAGAAATTGATATTGCAAGAATTGATAGAGCCTTATCCAATACTTCAAATCACATTTCAGAAAAATGTACAAGAGCTTATAATAATGTAAATGATTTGAAAATGGAATTGCCTCTTAGTATCAAAGAAAAAAACAATATAAATAGAGATTTATTGAATTTACGAAGCGATTGTAACACCTTAGAAAGAAATTTTGGAATATTAGAAAGAAAGATTATTAAGGTATTAAATCGATACGTAAGAAATGAAACAGGATTAACAAAAGACGCTAGAAGAATTAAACCAAAAGAAGTAAAAGTTAGAGCAAAGATAAAAAAGGGGACCCAGGGAGAAAGAATAAAGACAGTAAAAATAGACCAAGAAGCCATTCTAAATATTAATAAGCAAATAAAAACGGATTATATAGCGGACATATTATTTGATGAAAATACTCATATAAAGGTAAGCAATTATAACTCAGGAGTATGTAGTGCAACTATGAAAGATTGTGAATCTTGTATAAAAGATCAAATCATGGTGGATGAAACGTACTATTTTAAAAATTTAAATACTACCTCTGCACAAAATAGTCAGGAGTTTGTTAATAACTTAACTATAAATAATAACAAAAAAGAACACACTAGAACAATAGAACAAATTTTAGGAGTGAGTCATAAAGCCTGTTATATAGATTCTGCTTATTTAATGGAATATGTAAAAGAAATAAATACAAAAGTTCCACATCAGGATGTAACTTCTACAGTAAATAAGAATTTTTCTACAGATGTTAAAGAAGCAAAAGGTTATGATAAAACAGAAACTTTAGAAAATTTTGAAGATTTGACAGTGGGAAAAGTAGAAGCACAAAGTCACATGGAAAAGCGAGGAATAAATCTAAGTGATGAAAAAATAGATGTAGGAGAAATAAAAGGCCAAGTTCAAATGAAGCAGAATGTTACAGTCAAATATGAGACATTAGAAGATCCAGCTACTAAAGAAATAGAAAGCTTAAAATAAAAAGGATGTAGAAAGGAAATAGAGTATGAATGATAAAAAATATTTGCCAATTGGTACAGTAGTAATTTTAAAGGGAGGAACAAAAAAATTAATGATAACAGGATTTTGTTCTATTCCAAAAGGAGAACATAAAATATATGATTATACAGGATGTATGTATCCAGAAGGGATTCTATCATCTTCAAGTTCTTTCCTATTTGATCATGAACAAATTGAAAATGTATTTTTTAAAGGATACAATGATGAAGAAGAGATTGCATTTAAAGAAAGATTAAACGGTATGATTGAAAAAATAAACGAAGTAACACAAGCAGAAAAAAAAGACATAGAAACTTTAAACTAAATATTTAGATAAAGCAATTTGTAATATGCAAAATAGGAGGGTTTATGGAATTTGTTGCTTCTAAAAATACTATAAATGGACTTTTATCTATGAATTGTTCTTATTTGATTCCAAAAAATCAACGTAAATATGTTTGGAGCGAAACGGAATGGACAGAATTAT